>JAIPFG010000091.1 GCA_021736745.1 Pseudomonadales bacterium | reverse complement strand
ATCTTTACTGTCTGATTTGTCGTCTGTCATACCCGATGCACCGGGCGCTCCTTCATCCCAATCTGAGGGCGGCCGTGGCGCTTTGCCCTCCATAATGTCATTAATTTGGTCAGAATCCAGCGTTTCATAGAGCACGAGAGCGTTTGCCATATTGTGGAGTTTATCGATATTATCCTGCAATATTTGCTTGGCGCTATCATAACAACCGTCGATAATCACTCTGATTTCTTCATCGATAAGACGCTTTGTTTCCGATGATACATGGCTTTGGTGGCCTGCTGCGGAACGCCCCAGAAACACCTCGCCATCGTCTTCCTCATACATCAGAGGCCCCATCTTCTCGGATAAGCCCCACTTAGTAACCATATTGCGCACCATTGAAGTCGCGCGCTTAATATCATTGGCGGCACCAGTAGTTACCCCATCAGCGCCTAAGATCATTTCTTCCGCAATACGTCCGCCGAATAGACTGCATACCTGGCTAATGAGTGCTCTTTTACTGTGGCTATAGCGGTCTTCTTCCGGTAAAAACATAGTCACCCCTAAAGCGCGACCACGTGGAATGATGCTTACCTTATACACGGGATCATGCTCTGGCACCAAACGTCCCACAATCGCATGACCTGCTTCATGGTAAGCGGTATTGCGTTTCTCTTTCTCGGACATCACCATTGAGCGCCTTTCCGCGCCCATCATAATTTTGTCCTTTGCCAGCTCAAACTCGCGCATCGTCACCGTACGCTGATTAGAACGTGCCGCGAACAACGCCGCCTCATTGACCAAATTAGCCAAATCCGCGCCTGAAAACCCTGGGGTTCCACGTGCGATGACAGCGGCTTTAACATCTTCATCCAATGGGACTTTGCGCATATGAACTTTAATAATCTGCTCACGCCCGCGAATATCAGGCAACCCAACAACCACTTGGCGATCAAATCTTCCGGGGCGCAGCAATGCGGGGTCCAAAACATCTGGTCGGTTTGTCGCGGCAATGACAATGACGCCTTCTTTGCCCTCAAAACCATCCATCTCTACTAACAACTGGTTCAGTGTCTGCTCTCTCTCATCATGACCACCACCGAGCCCCGCACCACGATGGCGACCGACTGCATCAATTTCGTCAATAAATATGATGCAAGGCGCATGCTTCTTGGCCTGCTCAAACATATCCCGTACCCGGGATGCACCGACACCGACAAACATTTCAACAAAATCTGAACCCGATATGGTAAAGAAAGGAACCTTGGCTTCACCTGCTATAGCCTTAGCCAAAAGGGTTTTACCTGTGCCTGGAGGGCCTACCAACAATACACCACGTGGGATATGCCCACCAAGCCGTTGAAATTTACCCGGTTCACGCAGAAACTCGACGAGCTCTTGCACATCTTCTTTGGCTTCTTCTACTCCCGCAACATCAGCAAAAGTGGTATTCACCTGATCCTCGCCTAGCAGGCGCGCTTTACTTTTACCAAAAGCCATTGGCCCTTTGCCGCCGCTACCACCGCCCTGCATTTGACGCATAAAGAACATAAAGACAGCAAGAATAACCAAAATGGGGAAAGCGGCGACTAACAACTGAGCCCAAATACTCTGCTGCTCAGGCTGCTTGCCAACCACGGTCACCTGATGCTCAAGCAGGTCATCAATGAGCTTGGGATCCTGCAGGGCTGGGCGAATAGTTTCGAAGCGACTACCATCACGACGCTCACCACTGATCACATAACCATCAATAGTCACTCGGTTAACTTGATCGGACTGGACTTGCCTTACAAACTCCGAATAATTAAGCGCTTGGTTCTTCGGCTCGACATTGAAATTATTAAACACCGTCAGCAAAACTGCCGCGATTACCAGCCATAATACTAAATTTTTTGCCATATCATTCAAGGCAATATCCTCATTTTAACGTGCTAACGAGAAGATCCTCTTAGTCACGTAACAATAAAATCAGGCCCGAAAGCCTTTCGCTATTATATACTTTTCCCGAGACCGTGCGCGTGAAGCATCCGGCTTTCGGGTTTGAATCTTGTTAAACTTTGACCGCATGAGCGCTAATAATTCATCAAATCCTGCGCCTTGGAAGACTTTTGTCAAAAAACTCCCCTCTGGACGTAAAACCTGGGAAGCCATATCCAGCGCCAACTCAACCAGACACATAGAGCGAGCTTGATCTACCGCACCGATACCACTCATATTGGGGGCCATATCGGAAATTACAAGGTCTAGCCGACGCCCGTCCAGGGTTGACAATATATTCTGATAAACCTCCTCTTCAGAAAAATCGCCCTGAATAAACTCGACACCGTCTATCGGCTCCATTGGCAAGATATCCGAAGCAATTACACATCCTTTTTTCCCAACCAATTTGACAGCCACCTGCGACCATCCCCCCGGCGCCGCACCAAGGTCGAGGAGAGCCATTCCCGGCTTGATCAATTGATCCTTTTGTTGAATTTCCAACAACTTATAGCTTGCCCGGGAGCGGTATCCCTCTTGTTGAGATTTCTTAACATACCTATCGTTGAAGTGCTCATTAAGCCATCTTCCGCTGGATTTACTTCTAGCCATATAGTGTGGAAACCTCTATCCTGCTGATGGGCAATTCGCTATAATCCCGCGCCTATCTATTTATACGCAACAAGTTCGCGAGTTGATCATGGCGTTAACAAATCAAAAAATCAAAACCTATCGTAGTATTGGCCATAAACTGAAGCCCGTGGTTATGATTTCTGATCAAGGCATCTCCGAGGGTGTGCAGCTGGAAATTGAACGCGCGCTAAATGATCATGAGTTGATCAAAATAAAAATCAGTTGTGCCGATCGTGTTTACAAAAAAGCACTTATCGAACAGGTTTGCGATATATCTCATTGCGAACTCATACAGACAATTGGCAATATCGCGCTCATTTACCGCGCGGCTTCAAAACCGAGCCCTAAATTATCAAATTTATTACGGTTACAATAGCCCTGGCGGATAATCTATCTTTATTAAAAACAACGCAACAAGCTGTTAAATGTGTTGAACTTCGATTATTTCATACTCCACAATGCCATCAGGTACTTTGACCTGCACCAGATCACCCTCCAGCTTACCAATTAACGCCCTTGCAATCGGAGATGTAACAGAGACTTTCTTTTGCTTAATATCGGCCTCATCTTCACCGACTATCTGGTAACTAATCGTTTGCCCCGTTTCAATATTTTCAATTTCCACCGTGACGCCAAAAATAACCTTACCCACATTTTCGATAGCAGTGGCATCAATCACTTGCGCATTGGACAATTTTGCCTCAATTTCTTTAATCCGGCCTTCGACAAACCCCTGTTGCTCTCTTGCCGCATGGTATTCTGCATTTTCCTTGAGATCACCATGCGCACGAGCTTCTGCAATAGCAGCGATGATTCGTGGTCGCTCCACTGTCTTTAATTGTTCTAATTCTTGGCGCAACTTCTGTGCTCCATATTTGGTCATAGGAACCTTACTCATGATTCCGCTCCTGCTGCAGCAGCATCGCCACCCGATCCATTTTGTTGATCCTTAGCCACCTGTTGATGTAGTTGCTGCAAACGTCTCACCTCTTTTTCCTCCCCAAAAGCCAACGCCAGACAAAAGGCATTTGCCGCAGCCAAAGTCGTACTGTAATACACCTTTTGCTGCAAAGCAGAGCGTCTGATACTTGCCGAATCGGCAATCGCCTGTTTCCCTTCCGTCGTATTAAGGATGTATTTTATTTCGCCATTTTTTAACATATCGATGATATGGGGGCGCCCCTCAACCACCTTGTTGACAATAGCCACTTCCATACCCGCCTCTTTCAAAACCTTTGCTGTCCCACGGGTGGCCGTTAATTTAAAACCTAAGGAAACCATGTTTTTAGCCACCTCCACCAGTGCAGATTTATCCGCATCCCTGACACTGATAAAAGCTCGCCCACCTTTCGGCAGATTTTCACCCGCCGCCGATTGAGCCTTCGCGAAAGCTTCCGCAAAACTGTCCCCAACCCCCATCACCTCACCGGTTGACTTCATCTCCGGCCCAAGAATAGGATCAACACCCGGGAATTTATTGAAGGGAAATACCGCTTCTTTCACACTCATATAGGGCGGAATAATTTCTTTGGTAAAGCCTTGTTCTGCCAGAGTAACACCTACCATACACCGAGCCGCTACTTGAGCCAAAGAAGCACCGATACATTTAGAGACAAAGGGAACCGTGCGCGAAGCTCTTGGATTGACTTCAATGACATAAATAATATCATCCTGTATTGCCAACTGAACATTCATTAACCCTACGACACCCAGCTCCAATGCCATACTTTTCACTTGTCTGCGGATTTCATCCAACACGTCCGCGGCGAGATTATAGGGCGGCAAAGAGCAAGCCGAATCACCGGAATGCACGCCGGCTTGTTCGATATGCTGCATTACTGCACCAATAACAACGTCAGTGCCATCACAAACTGCATCAACGTCTACCTCAACTGCCGCACTTAAAAAATGATCCAACAAAACCGGGCTTTCGTTGGAAACAGCAACAGCCTCTTTCATGTAACGTTTTAGCTCTTCATCGCTATAAACGATTTCCATCGCTCTTCCACCGAGAACATAGGAAGGCCTAACGACCAATGGGTAGCCAATTTCCTGGGCCTTTTCCAGACCTTGTTCCAAGCTTCTTACCGTGGCATTAGGCGGCTGAATCAGGCCAAGCTTATTGATCATCTGCTGGAATCTCTCTCGATCCTCTGCGCGATCAATAGCATCTGGCGTTGTTCCGATTATCTTAGCACCCGCCGCCTCTAGGCCTCGTGCCAGCTTAAGCGGTGTCTGCCCACCGTACTGCACAATGATTCCTTTGGGCTTCTCCTTTTCAACAATTTCCAGCACATCTTCCAGCGTCACCGGCTCAAAATATAAGCGATCTGAGGTGTCATAGTCCGTTGAAACAGTTTCCGGATTACAGTTAACCATAATGGTCTCATAACCATCGTCTCGCATGGCAAGCGCTGCATGCACGCAACAGTAATCAAACTCAATACCTTGCCCGATACGGTTAGGCCCGCCGCCAAGCACCATAATTTTTTCACGCTCGGTGGGATTTGACTCGCATTCTTCCTCGTAGGTCGAATACATATAGGCCGTTGAAGCGGCAAACTCGGCCGCACAGGTATCTACTCTTTTATAAACCGGGGTCACCTTGAGTGCTTTGCGGTGTTTGCGCATCTCCGCTTCCGACACACCAACCAATTGCGCCAAACGCGCATCGGCAAAACCTTTGCGTTTCAATCGGAATAAATGGTCTCGATCCAGAGTCGCGAGCTGCCCCCCCTGTAGGTTTTGCTCTTCAGAAACAATATCCTCGATTTGCACCAGATACCATGGATCAATAGCGCAAAGCTCGTAAATTTCATCTAAGCTAAACCCCATCCGTATGGCATCGGCAACATATCGCAGTCGCTCTGAACTAGGCGTGCGCAGCTCGCGCTTAATCACATCACGGTTAGACTCGTCCAGAGCATCTACCACCGGATCAAAACCACAAATACCGGTTTCCAGTCCCCGTAATGCTTTTTGTACGGACTCCTGAAAAGTACGCCCGATCGCCATGACTTCACCCACTGACTTCATCTGAGTGGTCAAACGTGCGTCGGCCTGAGGGAATTTTTCAAAGGTAAAACGTGGAATTTTAGTCACTACGTAATCAATGGTTGGCTCGAAAGAAGCGGGCGTCGCGCCACCGGTTATTTCATTTTCCAACTCATCAAGGGTATAGCCGACGGCTAACTTTGCAGCGACTTTTGCTATCGGAAAACCAGTCGCTTTAGAAGCGAGTGCGGAAGAGCGTGAAACTCTTGGGTTCATTTCGATAATGACCAATCGTCCCGTTTCTGGGTGCATACCAAACTGTACATTTGAACCACCGGTTTCTACCCCAATTTCGCGCAATACGGCAATCGACGCATTCCGCATAATCTGGTATTCCTTATCCGTTAAGGTTTGTGCAGGCGCAACAGTAATAGAATCGCCTGTATGTACTCCCATGGGATCAACATTTTCGATGGAGCAAATAATGATGCAGTTGTCTTTCTTATCACGCACCACCTCCATTTCGTATTCTTTCCAGCCAATCAATGACTCATCGATAAGCAGTTCATTGGTAGGGGATAAGTCCAGCCCACGCTCACATATTTCAATAAACTCTTCTTTATTGTAAGCGATGCCACCGCCGCTACCACCCATCGTAAAAGAGGGTCGAATAATACAGGGAAATCCGAGCCTTGCCTGTACTTGAATAGCTTCTTCCAAACTATGGGCAATAGCCGCGCGTGGCGTATCAAGCCCAATGGATTTCATTGCCTTGTCGAAGCGCTCCCGGTCCTCAGCTTTATCAATTGCATCCTGGGTTGCTCCAATCATCTCAACGCCAAACTTCTCGAGCACACCTTCACGATCCAGATCCAGGGCACAGTTGAGCGCAGTCTGCCCTCCCATTGTCGGTAACAGTGCGTCGGGACGTTCCTTTTCAATAATTTTCGCCACGGTTTGCCAACGAACCGGTTCTATATAGGTTGCATCCGCCATGACAGGGTCAGTCATTATGGTAGCGGGATTAGAATTAACCAAAATAACGCGATAACCCTCTTCGCGTAGCGCTTTACAAGCCTGAGCGCCGGAGTAGTCGAACTCGCACGCCTGACCTATGACAATAGGTCCGGCACCGAGAATTAAGATCGATTGTATGTCAGTACGTTTTGGCATGTATCTATGATTACTCTTTCATTGCTTCAGCCGCTTGCGCACGCGAAGACTGCATTAACGAGATAAAATAGTCGAATAACGGCGCTACATCGTGTGGTCCCGGACTGGCTTCGGGGTGCCCTTGAAATCCATAGGCAGGCTTATCTGTGCGCTTAATACCTTGCACTGTTCCGTCAAAAAGGGATTTGTGGGTAACACTGAGATTGGCCGGCAAATCGGCTTCATCAACGGCAAAACCATGGTTTTGACTGGTAATCATCACCGCCCCAGTCACCAAATCCTGCACCGGGTGATTGGCTCCATGATGTCCACACTTCATTTTGACCGTCTTAGCATCACTAGCGAGGGCAAGCAGCTGGTGCCCCAGGCAAATACCAAAAGTAGGTATGTTAGCCTCTAATATGTCTTTAATTGCAGCGATTGCATAATCACAGGGCTCCGGATCACCCGGGCCATTAGATAGGAATACACCATCGGGCTGCATCGCCAATACGTCTGCAGCGGATGTTTTCGCCGGTACAATAGTGAGATCACAGCCTCTGGCCGTGAGCATCCTGAGAATATTGTGTTTCACACCGAAATCATAAGCGACAACTTTGTAGAGCTTGCGTTCACTTTTGCCATGGCCCTGAGACCATCGCCAAACACCTTCATCCCATTGATATGGGCTTTGCGTTGTCACAACTTTTGCCAAGTCCAAACCCTTTAGTCCGGCAAACTTGTCCACTTGCGCCAGCGCGGCGGCTGTCGCCTGCTCAATACTTTCCCCCTCTTTTAGCACACGAATACAACCATTTTGTGCCCCTTTTTCGCGCAAAATACGGGTCAAACGACGCGTATCAATCTCAGCAATACCAACAACATTACGCCGCTTTAAGTAATCACCCAATGATTCCGTTTTACGCCAATTGCTAGCTAATAGCGGTAAATCCCGAATGACCAGCCCAGCAGCCCAAACCTGATCAGATTCTTCGTCTTCAGAATTTGTTCCGGTATTCCCAATATGGGGGTAGGTGAGGGTGACAATTTGGCTGGCGTAGGAAGGATCGGTCAGAATTTCCTGGTACCCTGTCATCGCCGTATTAAAGACCACTTCACCAACAGCATCACCATCAGCGCCAATGGCGATGCCAATAAATACACTTGAGTCGGCTAAAACCAGAATCGCCTGCTTTGTCAAATTATACTCCCAATCTCTGCGCGCAAGGCCTGCAAAAAAGCGAGACAAGACGAAGTCCCATCCCGCTTTCTAAAGATGTGATTTAATAGGGTTCACTGAAAAAGAGATTTTACGTGAAGAGCGGGGCGAGTGTCTATTCTTGTTCGTCAATCAACCCATTTAATTTTACCAGGAAGATCATTGGCCAGGAACCGGTCAGTATCTTCACGTTGAATAGGCTACTTTAAGCCAAGCACATCCTGCATATCGAATAGGCCTTTATCCTTTCCGGCAAGCCAACAAGCCGCACGAACCGCTCCGCGCGCAAAAGCCATTCTGCTAGATGCTTTATGCGTAATCTCGACTCTTTCACCCTCTGCCGCAAACATAACCGTATGGTCGCCGACAATATCGCCTGCTCGCACGGTGGCAAAGCCAATAGCTTTTTGCGGACGAACTCCGGTTTGACCTTCGCGGCCATAAACGGCGACTTCCTTTAAGTTACGCCCCAAAGTACTCGCAACAACTTCACCCATACTGAGTGCGGTACCGGAAGGAGCGTCAACTTTGTGGCGATGATGCGCCTCATATATTTCTATATCCACATCATCACCCAACACCTGCGCCGCCAACTCAAGTAATTTGAAGCATAGGTTTACACCGGTACTAAAATTAGACGCCATGCATACGGCTGTTGTTCCAGAGGATGAAATCACTGCCGCCTTTTGCTCAGGGGTAAATCCTGTAGTGCCTACCACTATCTTGTTGCCTGCACGAGCACAGATTTGGGCATTAAGCTGTGTAGCGGCTGGAGCCGTAAAATCAATCAGCACATCAAACTGATCCAGCACCTGCTCAATATCACCCACCAACGGCACTCCCAACTTCCCAATACCGGCTATTTCACCGGCATCCGCGCCAATCAAACCGCTATCAGGCCTTTCAATTGCGGCGGTTAGTTGTGCTCCCGAGGCATTAGCAATAGCCTCAATCAGCATTTTCCCCATGCGCCCAGCCGCGCCTGTCACCGCAATTCTTATATTCATAACTGTCTCTTTAATCTTCGTTTATGACAAACAAACTATTAAATAGCTAAAAAGCACCGGTAAATTTTTAGGCCAGAACAACCCAATTACAGTTTCATATCATCAAAAAAGTGTTTGACGCCCTCAAACCAGGAGGATTTCTTTGGAGATTGCTTGTTTCCACCCTTTTCCAAGGTACTCTGGAATTGCCGCAATAACTCCTTTTGTTCGCTGGTTAATTTCACAGGGGTCTCGACGTAGACACGACATAAGAGATCTCCGGTAGATCCACCACGTACTGGCGCAACACCTTTACCACGCATTCTAAACAATTTGCCCGATTGAGTTTCCGCCGGCACTTTCAGTTTTACACGCCCATCCAGGGTAGGCACCTCTAACTCACCCCCCAGCGCGGCATCGACAAAACTAATCGGAACCTCACAATAAAGATTGGCATCTTCCCGAGTAAAAATCTTATGGGGTCGTACCGACATCTGCACATACAAATCCCCCGGAGGACCGCCATGCATTCCCGCCTCACCTTCTCCCGTGAGTCTTATCCGGTCACCGTTATCTACCCCAGCTGGCACTTTGACGGAAAGATTTTTGTACTCTTCCGTCCTGCCTGCCCCATGGCAAATATGGCAAGGATCCTTAATGACTTTACCTTGCCCATGACAGCGTGGGCAGGTTTGTTGAACCGAAAAGAAACCCTGCTGCATCCGAACTTGTCCTGCGCCTCCGCAGGTTGTGCAATCAGATGGTGCTGACCCCTTTTTAGCGCCCGAACCACCACATTCGTTACATGCCACCTGAGTTGGCACTCGAATCTTCACAGTCGTTCCCTTGACTGCGTCCTCCAAATCGAGCTCCAGGTTATAACGTAAATCCGAGCCACGCTGAACATGGCTGCGACCACGCCCGCTGCCACCAAAAATATCACCGAACACATCACCGAAAATATCACTGAAACTACAGCCCCCGCCATGAAAACCGCCACCCCCAGCGCCAGCATCAACACCGGCATGACCAAACTGATCGTAAG
>JAIPFG010000090.1 GCA_021736745.1 Pseudomonadales bacterium | reverse complement strand
CTTTAGGGATATAAAGTTCACCCGCATCGGGTGGCAACTTACCCAACAGCATTAGAAACAAGCTGGACTTGCCACACCCATTCGCGCCAATGACACCTACGCGCTGTCCACTATGCACCAAGAGGTTGGCCCGTTCCAGCAACGGCTTTCCACCGCGCAATAACTGTATATCAGTGAGGTTTATCATGGCGATGGATTGTACCAGCCTGCCTTAAGGCAGTAATAGCAAAGTCTTGAGGAAATTTCGGCTTGATCTAATGGGTTTGCTGAATGGATTGAAGATAGTCCGTGAGTGCCTGAATTTTTTCTCGGGCGCGACTTTCAGCGGCGTCATCATCTCCTTCTCTTATCGAAAATTCGTACCCCCAAACTGGCATTCGCCGTGGGAAATGGATTTCATCATCGCTCTGTCCATCAATAATCTGGTACACCAAATCAGCAGGGAAAATACCCGCATTGGATTGAGCCAGGTAACGTAAATCTGGAATCGGCAGCCCAATATCGACGCTGGCAGGCCCATCCCCCTCGGCATAAACACCGTGACAATTGGCGCAATTTTCCAGAAACAGTGTTTGTCCTGATTGCAACCCGTGGCTTTGGCAGGCGGCTATCATTACCGTCATACTTGCCACGACAACAAAAATAAGAAGTTTGGTTCCCATCGTTTCATTCTCCGATTTGTTGCAGTGTAGCTTTTTCACAGACCCCCTCACAACCTTGAGGCTTTGCGGTTTTACAGAAAATGGGGATGATATCGCTTTACCAAAATAAAAATGGCGAAATATATCGGCCCTTACCCTTGACACTTAAATACCACCCCCGATACTTAGAAACAACCCTTAGTTAATGACAGCTTCATATGAAATCAGCATTAGTGCTATCAGGTGGAGGCGCTAGAGGCGCTTATCAGGTTGGCGTTTTAAAAGCTATTGCCGAGCTGTTACCCAAACATGCACATAATCCCTTTTCTATTATCAGCGGAACCTCGTCCGGCGCAATCAACGCCGTAGCACTGGCTGCCTCAGCAAATAACTTTCAGCTTTCGGTCAAAAAAGTGGAGCGTATCTGGCGCAACCTCCATGTCGACAGGGTCTACGAATCCGGGGTCGTCGACCTGTTGAAAAGTTGCGGGCGTCTCGCTGGTTCCTTATTCAATCAGGGGATTGGCACTTCACGCCCACTAGCACTGCTCAGTACAGATCCACTGAGAGAACTATTGAGCCATACTATCCAATTCAAAAACATCCAAAAACGTATCGACAATGGCTTTCTGGAAGCCGTCGCCGTGACCGCATCCGGCTACACTTCCGGCGAAAGCGTTAGTTTTTTTCAAGGTAACGAAAAGATAAAGAAATGGCGTAAAACCCGAAGCGTTGGAGTGCCCGCGCAACTCAACGTAGACCATCTACTGGCCTCCTCTGCCATTCCGACCATTCTTCCTGCACAAAGGATAAGCCGTGAATATTTTGGTGACGGGGCCCTTCGTCAGCTATCGCCAATCAGCCCGGTGATCCACATGGGTGCTGAAAGAATTTTTGTTATTGGTGTCAGCGGCAACCAGAAACACTTGCCGAAGGAATATAGCGACGCCCATTCCCCCTCTCTAGCACATATGGTAGGCCACGTTTACAAGTGTGCTTTTATTGACAGTTTGGAGGCCGATATTGAACACCTGGTACGCGTGAATAATTTGATTAAAGACATACAAGAGTGCCACCAAGAAAAACTGCTGGGGCGATTACGTTACCTTGATTTTCTTGCGATTGAACCATCCATTCAGTTTGATGAAATTGCAGATAAGCACGTGCGTGATTTACCCCCTGGCATGCGCCTTATAATGAAAATCACG
The DNA here is from genome assembly GCA_021736745.1 of Pseudomonadales bacterium. Lineage (GTDB taxonomy): Bacteria > Pseudomonadota > Gammaproteobacteria > Pseudomonadales > IMCC2047 > JAJFKB01. The sequence goes on along the minus strand of JAIPFG010000090.1, from coordinate 8,189 downwards.
GGTGCCACCGGAGGACTCGGTGGCGCCAGCATGGCCAGTTATTTACTGTTTGAATCTGCATTTTGTCAGGAGCTGATCAATTACGGGTATCAGGATGCGATGGAGCAAGCCTCGGAAATACTCGCTTTCTTGAAATAGCCCAGATAGGGCTGGCATCATTCCTTCAAATTTACCTGAAGCCCGACGTCAAATATGTTTCCCTTTGTTCCAGCCTTGTGCACTAAGATACTTCTCGCCCGATTCAATGGCGCCCTCTTCCAATGTCGTACCCATCGAGTCATTCCACCGATTCAGATAGCCAAATAATGCGATAACTCCAAGAATTTCAACAATCTCACCATCATCCCAATATTTTTTTACTTCTGCACTCACCGCCTCATCCACCGCATTAGGGATTTGTGAAGCAGCAATTGCCAGTTCCAGCGCAGCACGTTCAGCGTCGTTGTACAGCGGACTGGTTCTGAATTCCCATATCTTATCCAATTTTTCCTGCTCCGCCCCATAGCGTTCCGCCGCTCGAATCGTATGCGCCTGACAGTAACGACAACCTGCGGTGTGGCTACACATATAACCGATCAACCGCTTTAAGGCGCTGGTAACGCGTCCATGGTTTTCCATCACCGCTTTGTTCAAATTGATAAAGGCCGTTCCGATTGCGGGACGTCTTTGCATGGTTAATACGCTATTCGGACAAAATCCCAGGGTTTCGTTAAAGAACTTTGCCAGTTCAGCAACTTCTGGCGAGGCGTCGGGTGATAACGGTGTAACGAGTGGCATTGAAGATTCTCCTACAGACTAAATTGAGTAGCAAAATGCTAACACAGGCCTAAACAATACGATAGTTACAAATGAAACCAAAAAGATTGGGTTTGCCAAGAAAAGAGGATAATTCCTTCTGTTATAAAGATTATTCGTAAACGAATCGATACCAAAGCAATCCCAACATTTCATGTAGCATTAACACGCTGGTGTGCAGTGCACTCGCTTGCGGGATATAGTTCAACACATCCGGAAGTTCTTTATCTCCTGACCGAAATCCGGTGGGCGCCGCAGTAAAGGACAAGTTTGCTTTTTCAAAACTATAGGCTGCTCGCGGCATGTGCCAGGCATGGGTAACCAGCAGCACTTTTTGAATCTGATTTTCCGCGGCGATGCGTTTTGAGTATTCGGCATTTTCCCAGGTGGTACGACTTTGATCTTCCTGCCACAGCACGGTACCCATAAACTCGTGCTCAATGATACTTTCCATAAATTCAGATTCCGGTACCCTGTCCTTGTCCCACATACCGCCGGTCACCAGAATCGGCAAGCCGGTTTTACGTTGTAACAGCGCACCGTAGCGTAAGCGCTCCAGCCCCATCGCTTTAGGGACATCAGAACCATACTCAATTGCATTTCGGTGTCTGCCCGCACCTAAAATGACAATAGCCTGATAATCTTTCCCATTGATCCTGTCAATATCCAAGGCTGGAAAAGTCTCCAGGCCTTGGCCCAAAAAGTCAGTGCTCACCGGCATGGCTAAAAGGGTAAGACTGGCGATGGCTAAAAAAATCAGGCTATTCCGTAGGCGTGGCTTAGAGGCCAGAAAAACCAACGCGAACAGGATGACCAGAATATTAATCGCCGGCGGCAAGGCCAGGGTTTTAAGAAGGGACCGGATCAGCATAGAAACTTGTCGTTCAATCGGATGATTTACGACTATAGGTGTCAGCCCCACATTCCAGGCAATTTTCCAGAATTGTTGGTTTTGTAATCACATAGATATCACCGCAGTTTAAACAAGCGAAGGTTCCTGCAACCACAGTTTCTCCCGCCACGTATATTTCGTCCCCTTCATTTTCCAGTTCTTGTTTTAACTCCAGCTGCTCGATGATGGTTTTATCCGCTACCGATAGTAGTAGACTGGCGATCTTATCCTCAAGCAGGTGTAAATCAAATTTGAGCCAATCCGCGACCCCTTTACCGGTGGTACTGACGAAACGGGACAGGCTGGCGATATCCCGTTTGAGATAAGCGCCTAAAAGATCCAGTTCTTCTCGTGTCATTTCCTCGGCGGCTTCTTCCAGTTCGATAGCCTGCTCAATCTCGTGCTGAATCGCCTCGGTTGTTTTCTGTTCTACCTTCTCCAGTGATACCTTAATACGTTGTAATAACCGATCGTAGTTTGATTCACTCATCTTTGATTGCTTCGAATTTTCAGCCCGTTTATCACTCATCGAAAATACTCCTTTTGGCCTATTGAACGCTTGGAAACCCTGGCAAACCTAATAAATAGTAGAGAATAACGACGCGCTTATAGTCGCGCCTAGCCACCTATAGTATGCTACGCGTTTCAAGTTTTAAGGTACAGCGTTAACCAATGGAAGAGCACTATCAACCGAGTGAAATAGAGCGGTCTGCACAAAATTTTTGGCAGCTAAACCAAAGTTTTATGGTCACTGAAAACCCGGCCAAGGAAAAGTTTTACTGCCTCGCCATGTTCCCCTATCCCAGCGGAAAACTGCACATGGGCCATGTCCGCAATTACACCATTGCGGATGTGATCGCACGCTACCAGCGTATGCTGGGGAAGAATGTTCTACAGCCCATGGGCTGGGATGCCTTCGGTCTACCAGCGGAAAATGCCGCGATAAAAAATAATACCGCGCCAGCCAAATGGACTTATGCCAATATCGATTACATGAAAACCCAGCTCAAACAACTGGGATTCGGTTATGACTGGTCTCGAGAGCTGGCCACTTGTCAGCCCGACTATTACCGCTGGGAGCAATGGTTTTTTACCCGCCTCTATGAAAAAGGGCTGGTCTATAAGAAGGTATCCGGCGTGAACTGGTGCCCTAACGATCAAACCGTTTTAGCGAATGAGCAGGTTGTCGACGGCTGCTGCTGGCGTTGCGATACGCCAGTGGAGCGCAAAGAAATTCCGCAGTGGTTTATTAAGATCACCGATTATGCCGAGCAACTACTCAAGGACTTGGATCAACTGACGGAATGGCCGGAACAAGTGCGAGCAATGCAGCGCAACTGGATCGGTCGTAGCGAAGGCGTGGAAATGTTATTTCACTTGTCATCGCCTATCGCTGGACAACTTGACTATTTTAATATTTACACCACACGACCCGATACCCTGATGGGCGTCACCTATGTTGCGCTTGCAGCTGAACACCCTCTGGCTATTGCCGCTGCTGAGCATAACCCGGCATTGGCGCAATTTATTCAGGAATGTAAAATCAGCTCCGTTGCCGAAGCGGCCATCGCAACCATGGAAAAAAAAGGTGTCGATACCGGACTGAAAGCCATCCATCCCATCAGTGGTTGCGAAGTCCCTATTTACGCGGCTAATTTTGTTCTCATGGGCTATGGTTCAGGTGCGGTAATGGCGGTTCCCGGACATGATCAGCGGGACTGGGAATTTGCCCATCAATATGGTCTACCCATTGAACAGGTGATAGAACCGGTATCAGACGATCAGATCTGCGATCTGTCCCAAGCCGCCTTTATTGAAAAGGGTCGATTGATCAACTCCGGCGAGTTCGATGGCCTGACGTCCGAAGACGCCTTTGATGCCATCGCCAAAAAATTAGAACAATCCGGCAAAGGTCATAAAACCACTAATTACCGCCTGCGCGATTGGGGTGTTTCCCGTCAGCGCTATTGGGGCGCGCCGATTCCGATCTTCAATCTACCAAACAATGGAGAGATTGCCGTCCCCTTTGAGCGCTTACCCGTGCTGCTCCCCGAAAATGTTGAGATGGACGGCGTACAATCACCCATTAAAGCGGATCCCGAATGGCGAAAAACCGAACTGAATGGGCAGCCAGTCGAACATGAGACTGATACCTTCGACACTTTTATGGAATCCTCCTGGTACTACGCACGCTTTACCTGCCCGCAGTATCAAGAAGGCATGTTGGATTCCAGGGCGGCAAATTATTGGTTGCCCGTCGATCAGTACGTGGGAGGCATTGAACACGCCATTTTACACCTCTTGTATGCCCGCTTTTTCCATAAGCTGATGCGCGATGAAGGGTTACTGAGTTCTGACGAGCCTTTCAAACGCCTACTTTGCCAAGGTATGGTGCTAAAGGACGGGGTCAAAATGTCCAAGTCCAAGGGCAATACGGTTGACCCACAGGAACTGATTAACCAATATGGCGCCGATACTGTACGCCTGTTCACCATGTTTGCCGCACCTCCGGAACAATCTTTGGAATGGTCCGATAGCGGCGTCGATGGCGCACACCGCTTCCTGCGCCGCTTGTGGAAAGCCGTCGCCAATCATCTCAATGCAGGCAATGCACCAGCACTTGCTCTGGATCAGCTCACCGAGGCACAACGGAATATTCGTCGTAAAACCCACGAAACCATCGCTAAGGTATCGGATGATTACAGCCGACGACAGACCTTTAATACGGCGATTGCTGCTGTCATGGAATTACTTAACGAAGTCACCCGACATGCCGACTATTCAACACCGCAGGGGCTGGCGGTAGAACGTGAAGCACTGGAAGCCGCCGTAGTCCTTTTAGCACCGGTAGTACCTCATATCTCACATGAACTCTGGCAACAACTGGGGCATTCTAACCCGGTCATTGACGCATCCTGGCCCCGCCATGATGAAACGGCGCTTACCCGTTCAACCATCGAGCTGGTAGTTCAGGTGAATGGTAAGTTGCGTGCACGTCTCGACATCGCCGCTAATGCCGATCAGGAGACTATTAAATCCTTGGCGTTGGAGAACGAAAACGTCATCCGTTTTACCGAAGGCAGTACCATTCGCAAAGTCATTGTGGTGCCGGGTAAACTTGTTAATATCGTGGTGGGAGGGTAACCATGCACCAATTACAAAAAAAAATCATCACTCTACTGGTTCTAGCCGGGACGCTCAGTATCAGTGCCTGCGGCTGGCATCTCCGCGGTAGCGAGCCATTACCGGAAGAAATGCAAACGCTTTACCTCAGCATAGCCAACGAGAACAGTGATCTGAGTCGATCACTGAAGCGCTCGTTGAAAACGCTGGGCGTCACTCTGACAGAAAAATCGGCGGATGCTCCCCTGACCTTGGCGATTACCAATGTCGATAACCAACGTCGTACTGTCAGCACGAGCAGCCGCGGCAAAGCAGCCGAATATGAACTGACGACGTTTATCACCTACGAACTTAAAAACAAGCAGGGAGAGACCCTTTTTGGACCGGATACCGTTTCCGCTGAAAAGATTTACCTGTTCGATCCGAACCAAGTGGTCAGTGCCTTTGAGGAAGAACAACTGTTGCGCCAGGAAATGCAACGTGATCTGATTCAACAACTGATTCGACGTTATCAGGCTTCGAGAACCGCTGCACCGGAAGCCTCTTAAAAAGGTAACCGCTAACAATGAACATCCGGTTGGAACAACTCAATGCCCAGCTCGATCAAGGGCTCAAACCGGTATATCTGGTCTTCGGCGACGAACCTCTTCTTGTGCAGGAGGCCTGTGATAACATTCGAGCGGCTGCGCGCAATGCAGGATTTACTGAACGGGAAGTTCATCAGGTCGACGCCAAATACAAGTGGGATGAGTTTTTTGCCACTAGTAATGCGCTTTCACTTTTCGCCGAACGCAAAATAATAGAATTACGCCTGGCCAGCGGCAAACCCGGTGAGGAAGGCTCGAAAGCGTTACAGGCTTACTGTACCAACCCGGCGGACACTAACCTGCTGTTGGTGATTGCGCCGAAGCTGGACAAAAGTTCACAGAACACAAAGTGGTTTAAGGCCCTGGACTCTGTCGGAGCCCATATTGCGGTATGGCCGGTTGATCATCAGCAAATGCCACAATGGATAAGTCGCCGCATGCAACAGGCGGGCGTCAAGGCTGACCGTGAAGCCATTAAACTGCTGGCCGAGTTGGTGGATGGCAATCTCCTCGCCGCCGCACAGGAAATTGAAAAACTCAAATTATTAGACGCTGAGCGACCGATAGATTGCAACAGCATTCGTGAGTCTGTTTCCGACAGTTCTCGCTACAACGTCTTCAATCTGGTCGATGCTGCGCTCAAAGGCGAGGCCGCCCATACCCACAAAATTCTGGCTGGTTTGCGGGGCGAAGGGGTTGAACCTGGCGCACTCATCTGGGCGCTGAGTCGCGAAATACGTCAACTTGCCTCGATGGCACAGTTAGTGGAACAGGGGCAATCAGCACAGCAGGTGATGCGCCAATACCATGTCTGGAGCAACCGCCAGCAAATGATCGGCAAGGCATTGGCACGTCTTAAAACTCAGTCCTTGCATCGTCTATTACAGCGCATGGCAATTGCCGACCAAACCATGAAAGGGATGCGCCGCGGTAATGTCTGGGACATTTTGGAACAAACAGCATTGCTACTCGCCGGTGCTAGATTAGCGACCCGCTAGCGCGACTAACAAAGATTGAATTGTTCCCCTTCCAACAGACATGTTATTTTGACTACCTACAAACAGACTTAACCCGAGTGGCATGGGCGTCCGACAATGAAGGATAACGATATCCCGGTATTTTTGGCACAGGCATTTACCCGTGCCCCCCAAGGCGCTTTCAGCATAAGACAGAAACAACTGATATCCGACATTTCGCAGTTCGTCGGTGCCGACCTCTTCGGTTTATATGTTCTGGAAAAAGAACTTTATCCGCTCGCCACACTGCTTTCTCAACCCAAAGAAAAAATGGTGCGAGAGTACGAGTATTATCGCCATCAGGACCCGTTGTTCCACTATCTGTTACAACAAGGCGGTGCGGTTGAAGGCATCGAATTGTTGGGAGAAGAGCAATGGTTACGCAACCCTATCGGCCAGTTATTACAACGCTGGCAAATGCAGTACACCATCCAAGGTGCCATTTCTGTTCAGGGGAAAATTGTCGGTACCCTTAATTTCGCACGGGCACCGAACGCTGGACGTTTCGATACTGAGGATACTGCCAAGGTAGCAGCGCTCTGTCATGAAGTGTCGACACTCTTAACCGGTCAGGAGCCTCTGACTGAATGCAACAAAGAGGAAGATTGGCCGGCAAATACATTTATTACCTCAGCCAAAAAAGAAACCACCGAAGCAACACTGATAACTGATGTTAGAGGCAAGACCCAACGACCGCTCCCCAGCGAAATAGCGACGCTGGGATTTCAAGTTGACGCCCTCAAGCAAATTATCATTTCCAATATTCAAGCCTTGCAATCTAACACCCACCAATTGATTGAACGTACGATTTTTACCCCTAACAAAAAATGTTTTGCTCTCACCACACTGCCGTTACCCGGTATCGACTTGAGATTCGTTACCATCATTAAAAGAGTTCATCACGATATTTTGAAAGGCTCCGAAGGGAAGCCTCTGCCCTTCGGAGAAAGAACCCAACAGGCACTACATCTTCTGATGCGTGGTTATTCCAACAAACTCATTGCCCGTGAAATGGGCGTATCGGAGAATACGGTTAAGGATCATATCAAACGCATCTACCGTTACTTCGGAGTAACCAATCGCACAGAACTCGCTTGGCGCATGCGCCGACAGGGGCGTTAATTCCGCCCCGCTTCAGTTTAGGGCGATCTACCCCTGAGGGAAAGAAAAGTGTTCATGCAGAATCCGCCAACCATCATCCGTTAAATACCAGATCAAGGTTTGACGAGCATCACCCGAAAGGGTATTACCATCGTTTAATGCTGTCTCTATATGCAAGGTGGCATGCGACCAAGCCAACCTGCCGCGGCGTTGAGCCTCCAGATCGTCATTCAGATGAATTGAAATGTGCTGCGCTTTAGGGGCTATATTTTTTTTCACCCCATCGACGAAAGCATTCCAACCGCGATAAACCGGCATCGGATACCAGGGGGTATAAATCGTCAGATTATTGTTTTTTAAATAATACTTTTCCAGCCGTTTCGGCAAACCACTTACCGCTCCAGCCCCCCACGCAGCCGCTACCTCTTTGGCCAAAGCCATTAACTCTTGATGTGGCTCAATCCGCGGATCGTCTGGTCGCTGCCCCTGATACACGGGCGTATCTAACGCCACTGGCGTAGAGAACGTTTCATGCGCCAACCGCCAGCGGTCCCCTTCCCACTCCCAAATGGATGTACCCCGGCAGCGCGGCTGCGGCCTGTTTCCGTTGGCCAGGACTAGACTCACTTCACAATGCATTAGATTCCACACCACATCCTTGTAGCGCCACCCCTG
>JAIPFG010000089.1 GCA_021736745.1 Pseudomonadales bacterium | reverse complement strand
ACCGGATTGGTTATATACGTATTTGCGTAATTTTTATCGTGATGGTACCCGTCCCTTTGGTGTCAATAATAAAACCTTCCCGGATGTCGGTATGCCTCATGCCCTTTTGGAGCTACAGGGTATGCAGGAATGTGCGCCGGGTCCGTTAAAGGGTCACAACGGAGCAAAGCGTGATCCGTTAACAGGGGACAATATTCTTGAGGATGCGTGTGGTAGCTACCAAATTACGCAGCAAGGCAGTATGACGCCGGAACAGTATGATGAAACTATCTACGACTTGGTTAATTTCTTGGCTTACCTGGGCGAGCCGGTAGCAGACCAGCGTAAGAGTCTTGGTAAGTATGTGCTGTTCTTTATTTTACTGCTCTCGGTATGTGCTTATTTCCTCAATAAAGAGTATTGGAAAGGCATACACTAAAATATTAGCGCATTTACTATTTATAGTTTAAAAACGCGGCCCTAGGCCGCGTTGTTTTTGATACAATATGTGGTCTTGTCTCGAACCTCGAGTTCAGGCGTGAGATAAAATTAAGTCTATCAATTTTTAAGTACTTATCCTGGGAGCTATTCATGGGCGTTGTCGCTAAGCGATCTTCAATGACATTCTATTCGGATGCTATGGACCACTATAGTCATCGCGTGCGTATTGTGTTGTCTGAGAAAGGGGTTGCCGTTGAAGTGGTGAATGTTGAGTCAGGGGACAGACCTGCAGAGCTGGCCGATTTAAATCCCTATAACAGTTTGCCAACCTTGGTTGATCGTGATCTGGTGTTATATGAGCCCAATGTCATGATGGAATACCTTGATGAACGCTTCCCGCATCCCCCGTTGTTGCCCGTTTATCCGGTGGCAAGGGCTCAAAGCAGGCTGCTGATTCATCGTATAGAAAAGGACTGGAGCGCACTGGTCGATAAGATATTGCATGGCAGAGGGAATCATGACAAGCCACGTAAAGAATTGCAGGAGAGTCTGATTAGTATTGCTCCGATCTTTGCCGAAAAGCCTTTCTTCATGAGTGATACTTTTTCTATTGTTGACTGTTGCGTGGCCCCCATTCTTTGGCGTTTGCCGCAACTTGAAATTGAACTGCCAGAGAAAAAGGTCAAGCCAATGCTGGCATATATGGATTCACTGTTTGAGCGTGATTCTTTTCAGGAAAGTTTGTCAGAGTCGGAACGCGAGCTGCGTAGTTGATTATTAAGCACTCTATCCGAGAGTTTTGTTAGAATGGTTCACGGATTATATTGAGCAAATGACGCCGAACCGAGCTTATCTACTACGAGCGTTGAATGATTGGATTCTCGACAATCAATGCACGCCTTATGTGGTTGTCGATGCGACATTGGAGTCAGTGCGTGTGCCGGAGGCCTATATTAAAGATGGGCAGATTGTATTAAATATCAATCCTTCAGCAGTTCGTCATCTTCAATTAAGTAATGATTCAGTGAGCTTTGAAGCGCGGTTTGGCGGCCAGCCTCAGGCTGTCTATGTGCCCATAGAGGCTGTGACCGCCATTTACGCTAAGGAAAATGGGCGGGGAATGGTGTTTGGCTGGGAAGTTGAACCGACTGACCCTGGGACAAGCCCTGAGTCGGAAGATGGCGCCAAGGCAGCAAGTAAACCCAGCAGGCCGCAATTAAAGGTGATTAAATAACGGGTCCAGCCTGTTATCTTTGGCTTAACCTTATTCGGTATACTCAAATACCTTCACGATTTTCTGCACACCGTAGGTTTTATGGGCGATTTCAACAGCGCTTTCAGCTTCTGCCTTTCCGACCAGACCCATCAAATAAACGACACCGTTTTCTACAATCACCTTAACCCTTAGCGGGTTAGCCCCTTTGGTGGCAAGCATTCTGGATTTGATTTTGGTTTTAAGCCACGCATCATTAGTTCTGGCGGGGATAGAAATAGGCCCGGCAACACTGATTTCATTATGCACACGCCGAACATTCCGTACTCGTTTAGCGGTTTGGCTGGCGAGTTGTTTCAGTTTTTCTGACTGTACCTGACCTACCAATAACACAATGCCGTTATAGCTGGTAACGGTGATATTAGCATCTTTGAAAGCTTCGTTTGCTTTCAAAATATTGGCTGAAACGTAAGTTTCTATAAGCTGGTCGTCAATAAAGCGGCCAAAACTTCGTTCGCTGGAATTGGTTCCCACGGGATTTTCGCCCGTCGTTTTGCTCACGATCGTGCCGCATCCGGTAGTGAGCAGGATCAGGCATAACAGTGTATAAGTGCTTAACCGAATGAACATTTATTCTCCTCCAAACAACTGGTGATCAATAAGATCACAAAGGCAATGAATGATGAGCAGGTGCACCTCTTGAATGCGCGCAGTAACATCAGAGGGGACGCGAATTTCGATATCCCCTGCTTGTTGAATATGAACCATTTCGCCGCCATCTCTTCCTGTTAAGGAAATAACTCGCATTTCTCGGTCATGGGCGGCATGTATTGCCTCGACGACGTTACCTGAATTACCGCTAGTGGAAATGGCGAGTAAGATGTCCTCTCTTTGCCCCAAGGCTCTAACCTGTTTTGAGAATACTTCATTATAGCTGTAGTCATTGGCAATTGAGGTGATGGTTGATGAATCTGTGGTCAAAGCAATCGCGGGCAGGCTTGGACGTTCTCGTTCAAATCGATTGAGTAACTCCGAAGAAAAATGTTGGGCATCACCCGCAGAGCCCCCATTGCCGCAGGTTAATACTTTACCATTATTCAAAAGGCACTGGACCAATGCGTCTGCGGCAGCGGTAATTATTTGAGGTAGCTGTTCAGCCGCTTCGGTTTTTGTCTTGATGCTGGCTTCGAAGTGTTCGTGAACCCGTTGAGTTAATTCCATGATAAATAATGAGCGCCTGTATTTTGAAATGGCTCATTGTAAATCAAATGCATTTTTGATCCAGTCAAATTGCAAAGAAGTTTTATCCTGGCTAGACCGCGTAGCAGCAAGAACATCAAAACGACAGGCGGGCCATTCCGAATAATGCTGCGACAGGAGGAAGTGCTGGGCGGTTAAAATCAGTTTTTGTTGTTTGCGGTAATCAACGGTATCTGCACCTGAGCCGTACTTGGTCTGCTGACGAAAACGTACTTCGATAAACACCAAGGCTTGGCGGTCATTCATGATTAAATCTATTTCCCCTGCCCGGCATCGGTAGTTGCGACAAATGGGCTTGAGCCCGTGTTTTTTTAGATACAGCAGCGCTTTATCTTCTACTAGCTGACCAATTTGCTGGGTGCTTGATTGGCGTCGGATAAGGCGCCTCATGATGCTAGCCTGCATCGGCAGAGTGGCGGGGTTAAAGTGAATATCATTGGCGCTCCTTCGCATCTGAGATTCCAGTGTGTTAACTGACCTTAGTGGATTTGCCGTATTTCTCCATTTTTAAACTGAGCCCACTTTAATGTACGTACAACGCGCCCTTGGGGATCCAGGCTAAGTTTCCCAGTCATGCCATCCAATTGACTGTTTTCAATCAATGAAAGCTGTTTCAGGCGCGGGAAAAGTCGATAGGTGTCGATGCCTAATGCATAGAGACGGCCTAAGTGGTTGGCGGTGGTTGGCCAGGTTTGTTTGATGAGCGTTTTAAGAGCATCCTCCGGTTGCTCCAGCATCCAAGGGGTTTCGCAAAAGAAAATTTCATCCAGGTCCCGGTCAAGCAGTGGTGCTCTTAAACCAGAGAAAATGTGGGAGGTTGCGTAGACAGGAACATTTCCCGCAAAGTGAAAAGCTAACGTTGGTTTTATCTGGCGTGCTTGCTTTGGAGAGGATGCGATAAAAATGAAATCTATGTCGGTTCTGCGACGGGGGGTAAACTCAATTTTTGAGTTGGTTAGTGATTTTAAACGCTGGTAGCGGCGGTAACTTTCATCGATATTGAGTAATTCCTGAATTGCATTTGAAAAAGATTTATCCTCATCAAAGTATTGCACTTCCAAAAGCGTCCCGGATAGCACACGCCATTCAGTTGCAAATGCATTAGTGATACGCTTTCCCCACTCTGAATCCGGCGCTAAAACCACGCTATACCTGTGTCCGTCTTGCCAAGCTTTTTGGGCAACTTGTTTTGCTTCATTTTCGGCGGATAGCCCAAATTGGTAGAGATTAGTGGTCGCTTTTTCGTTTGCGCCATAATTTAGCGCTAAGGTAGGGATGGCCAAATCAAATTGCTGTTCGAGTATCTGTACATGATTTTTTTGTAATGGTCCGATAATCAGTTCGCTGCCTTGTGCAACAGCTTGATCATAGAGGGCTAAGAAATTGTCACTGCGGCTTGTGTCTAAAATAGAAATATCAGGTGTTTGACTCTGTAATGCGCGGGCATTGTAATAAGCCGCAAAGAAGCCATCCCGAATCGCTTTGCCCGCCGCAGCATTTGGACCGCTCAATGGTAGCATTAAGGTAATTTTCTGAGGTCTTTCGGTAATGATGGTGCTCAGCAGTTTAAGTTCATCCGGCAGGTTAACGGCGCCAGGGTGGTTTGGCCATTTGGCCAGCCACTGATTTAAAGCGCTAAGCTGTCGATCTAAATCATCTTGGTTATCTTTAACGAGCACGGCAAGTTGGAGCCAGCCAGTGACAGAATCATCTTGGCTTTGACTTAATCTTTTTGCAAGATCGCGTTCAGAGGCTTGCATTAACATTTGCCAGAGCATTTCTTTGTTTTCAATCGCGCCAGAGCCGGTTAAGAGTGGTGCCGTTTGGATTAATTGAAGAGCACTTTCAATTGGTTGCCCCTGAATCTCATAAGCTTGTGCGCTGAGTTGTGCTGCTTGGATTTTGACCGCCTGACTACCATTCGCTATTACTGTTTCATATTGCGATAAAATCTTTAATGCCTTAGATCCCTCATACCGTTTGACAGCTAGTGTGGCACTGGTGAGGGCATAAGTGGTCAAGAGTGTATCCGATAGTTTGCCGGTTGGCACATGGGCCAGTATTTCTTCTGCTTCTTCAATTCGATCAAGCTGAATTAATAACCTTGCTGCCTCCAAGCGGTAGCCTTCGGATGCCGGAGATTTTGCTTCTTTTGCGAGTTGGTAAAGACGGTTCAGTTCCTGTTCTGGCGTAACCGCTTCAGGGAATGTTGGTTTTGCGGGTTCAATGCTACAGCCGGTAAGCGTCAGTTGGTAGAATGCCAACACGATAATCAGTAGTGTGTATTTGTAATAGCGCATAGATGAGAGTAGCTTGCTGACCTTTCGAGGCTTTGTAAAAGGCGATAGTTTACCCCAGAGAAACCGCTTAGCGCCAACAATAGAGTAGAAGAGCAGACATAGAAATGAATGAGAGGTTTTCTGTATGAGTGAATTGTATGTGGTGGCAACCCCCATCGGGAATCTGGGTGATATGAGTGCGAGGGCGGTAGAGGTTCTCAATAGGGTGGATCTTATTGCTGCTGAGGACACTCGCCACAGTGGTAGGTTGTTGCAGCATTTTGGTATCAGTACGGCTTTACAGGCCTATCATGAACATAATGAAAAAAGCCAACTTCATTGGTTGTTAGAACAGCTTAAACAGGGAAAAAAAATAGCGCTGATTTCCGATGCGGGTACGCCGTTGATTTCTGATCCAGGATATCAATTGGTCAAGGCGGCACGCGAGCAGGGGGTCAAGGTGATTCCCATACCGGGCCCCAGCGCTTTAATTGTTGCATTATGTGCATCCGGGCTGCCTTCTGATCGATTTGTGTTTGAGGGTTTTCTGCCGGCGAAAAGTAAAGCCAGACAGGATCGTTTGTTTCAACTGAAAAGTGAGTCTCGGACAGTTATTCTCTATGAGTCGCCACACCGAATTTTAGCGAGTATTGCCGATATGATTACCCAGCTGGGCGGAGAGCGATCTGTGGTACTAGCCCGCGAGTTAACTAAAACCTATGAAACCATTCATGAGGATAGCTTGGAGAATTTACTGGCTTGGTTAAAGGCTGACATTAACCAGCAGCGAGGCGAAATGGTGATTTTGATTAAAGCGGTTGAGGATCAGTTGGCAAATCAAGATGAGGTCGAGGATAGGCGTATATTAACCTTGTTATTGAATGAGGTACCATTAAAACAGGCGGCCACCTTAGCCGCGAAGATAACAGGCCGCCATAAAAACGAAATGTACTCCTGGGCGCTGGAGTTAAAAAAGGAATAAGGGCCACCGCTGTTGTGGCGTGATTGAATTCGCTATATCCTATGTCGGAGAGTTGGCTGGACAGTCGCCTGATCACTCACTTTTAAGCTAACCACGTCGGCTGCACTTGAGCCCCTATAGCATAAAAGTGAGTGATCAGGAGGAAAGTCCGGGCTCCACAGGACAGAGTGCCAGGTAATCCCTGGGGGGCGCGAGCCTACGGAAAGTGCAGCAGAAAATAAACCGCCGATCGATCAATAGGGGCCTGCCCCTTTGGTAGGAGGTAAGGGTGAAATGGTGCGGTAAGAGCGCACCGCGCGGGTGGTAACATTCCGTGGCTAGGTAAACCCCGCTCGGAGCAAGACCAAATAGGAATCCATTGGCGTGGTCCGCGCAGGATTCGGGTAGGTTGCTTGAGGTATGTGGTGACGCATACCCTAGATGAATGACTGTCCACGACAGAACCCGGCTTATAGGCCGACTCTCTTCCTTCTAACTTTTGAATAAAAATTTTGTTTTTATTCAAAAAAAGTCTAATACAATAGAATCTACTTTAACTTCTATATTTACTGTTTTGTTTTATTGACCCTTCCTTGCTTGTTGCTCTCTTCATTACCCATAAATACTACGTAACCTATTGTGTTTTAAGGGCAAATCACCCTTTATTGCTGCGGAATGCTGGTTGACAAAGGGGGGGTCGGTTCCTATAGTGTCGATAAGTGGGTAAAAGTGGAAATAAGTGGAAATTTTTGGGGTTTCCTATAATAAATTGGAGTGTTCTTAGTGTTTCGTGGCGTAAACAGCATCAATCTCGATAGCAAGGGCCGCATGGCGGTGCCGACGCGTTATCGTGAGCGTTTAGATGAGCGTTGCGCTGGGAAAATGGTGGTGACCATTGATACAGAGGAGCGTTGTTTACTGATTTACCCTCTCCCTGAATGGGAAGACATTCAAAGAAAAATTGAAGCTCTACCCAGTTTTAATCCTGCGGCAAGAAGAATTCAACGTTTATTAATTGGACACGCGACAGATATTGATCTGGATGGCAGCGGTCGTCTATTGCTGACACAACCGCTCCGGGATTATGCCCATTTGGGGAAAAAAGCAGTATTGCTTGGACAGGGTAATAAATTTGAGCTGTGGAGCGAAGAGTGCTGGTCTAAGCGCAATGAATCTTATCAGGAAGATATAGACGGGTTAGGGCAGCTGCCGCCAGAATTTCAATCGATCTCGCTATAGTTCTTGTGAGCTGGGGAAAGGTTTAGATTTCTGATGATTGGGGTTCAGCACGAGACAGTATTGTTAAACGAAGCAGTGACGGCGTTGATCACTGATTCCAATGGTTGTTATGTGGATGGTACCTATGGCCGGGGCGGCCATTCCGCCGCCATTCTAGAGCGACTAGGGCCCTCCGGACGTTTATTAGTAATCGATAAAGACCCTAAAGCTATTGAGCATGCCAGGCAGAAGTTCGGACAGGATAATCGCGTCATGATCGAACACGCATCTTTTGCGCAGATAAGAGAGATAGCCATACGACGACAATTGGTCGGTGCAGTGACGGGTGTTTTGCTTGATTTAGGCGTGTCTTCCCCGCAACTGGATGACCCGGCTCGTGGGTTTAGTTTTACTCAGGATGGACCGCTCGATATGCGGATGGATTCAAGCGCTGGTATCAGCGCTGCCGACTGGATTGCCTCGGCCAGTGAACAAGAAATTGCAACCGTATTAAAAGATTTTGGTGAAGAGCGATTCGCAAAACGAATGGCGAAAGCTATCGTGGCGGAGCGTTTATTGCGTCCCATTGTGACGACAAAGCATTTGGCGGATATCGTCACAGCAGCAAATCCAGCCTGGGAAAAACATAAACACCCGGCAACCCGGTCGTTTCAAGCAATCCGAATTTATATTAATCGCGAGTTGGCGGATTTAACCGATGTTCTACAGCAGGCATTAGAATTGCTCTCCATCCGCGGCAGATTGGTGGTCATTAGTTTTCATTCTCTTGAGGATCGCTTGGTAAAGCACTTTATTCGGGAGCAGGAACAGGGGCCTAAATTGCCCCGGCATCTTCCAATCAGAGCAGATCAAATTAAACAAACATTACGCCATATCGGCAAAGCCGTGCGGGCAAGTGAGTCGGAAGTGGCGGCGAATGTGAGGGCGCGAAGCGCCATTATGCGTGTTGCGGAAAAGGTGGCATAGGTGCAGCAGGGAGGACGTTCAAAGGCGGAAACAAAGGTAGAGATTTGGTGCCACTTTTTGTCTCACGTACTGATGCCTGCACTGGTGCTTACTTCGGCCATCGCGGTGATTTATGTCAGCCATATCAACCGTCGGACTTTCGGCGAATACCAACTATTGATGAATACGCGAGATAAGCTTGAAACGGAATGGGGACAGCTATTGCTGGAGGAAAGCGCTCTGGCCTCTTATGCCAGGATAGAAAGGATAGCGACGAAAAGCCTCGGTATGAGAGTGCCGAAAACTGCTGAAATCATCATGGTGCATCAGTGAAGCCGATCAAAAAGACTAACCAAAATCTTAAAGCCTATCCGTGGCGCTTTAAGTTTGCGCTTGGTTTGCTCTCGCTCGTATTTGGCGTAATGATTTGGCGCGTGGTGGATTTGCAGGTACTAAATCACGATTTTTTGAATAACCAGGGTGAAGCTCGGTCCGTACGCATTGATAAATTAACAGCGCACAGAGGAATGATTCTGGATCGAAATGACCAGCCCCTCGCAGTAAGTACCCCCGTAGTTTCGATTTGGATTAACCCTAAGGAAATCGTGGATGTTGAGCAAACAGCCAGGCATTTGGCAAAACCGCTAGAGCTTTCCGAGCCACAGTTACGGCAGCGCCTGGAAAAATCAGGCGATCGCAGTTTTGTTTATTTAAAACGGCACTTGCCGCCAGCTGTCGCAGAAAAAATTCTGGCCCTTAAAGTAGAGGGTGTCAGGGCAGAAAAAGAGTATCGTCGTTATTATCGGGCAGCAGAGGTGGCGGCTCATTTGGTCGGATTCACCGATATCGACGATCTTGGACAGGAAGGCATGGAGTTGGCCTACGATAGCTGGTTAAAAGGTGTGGCTGGCAAAAAGTTAGTGATGAAAGACCGCTACGGCCGGATTATTAAAGATTTACAGCTATTGCAAGAAGAAAAGCCGGGACAGAACTTGCATTTAAGCATTGATCTGCGACTGCAATATTTGGCTTACAGAGAGCTCAAGGCGGCGGTGAGTGAGCATCATGCGAAGTCAGGAACATTAGTTTTATTGGATGCGCAAACAGGCGAAGTGCTGGCCCTGGTCAATCAACCTTCCTATAACCCTAATAATCGCGGCACGATGAACCACGCTAATTTGCGAAACCGGGCGCTCACTGATGTGTTTGAACCAGGCTCCACAATGAAGCCATTAACCATTGCGGCGGCAGTGGACTCGGGTAATTACAACCTGTCCTCGAAAATAGATACATCACCTGGTTATTTACGTGTGGGGCGAAACACTATTCGCGACCATCGCAATTACGGCGTTATTGATCTAACTACTTTGTTGAGTAAATCCAGTAATGTCGGTGCCAGCAAAATTGCCCTATCGATGGATGCGGACATTCTGTTATCGATGTTTAGTCAATTGAGGTTGGGGCAGGATACCGGTAGTGGTTTTCCGGGCGAACGCGGCGGATTACTACCGTATCGTGATCAGTGGCGGGATATTGAACTTGCAACTCTATCCTATGGTTATGGATTATCGGTAACGCCGTTGCAGTTAGCACAGGCTTATACCGCGTTTGCCAATCAGGGGGAGCTGAAACCCATTTCACTCTTAATGCGATCGGATAAGGTTTCCGGGGTGCCGGTAATGAAAGCCGAAACGGCTCAGACCGTTATGGGAATGTTAGAAAAAGTCATAGAACAAGGTGGCACAGGCACCCGTGCGCAAGTGCCCTATTTTAGAGTAGGGGGTAAAACCGG
>JAIPFG010000088.1 GCA_021736745.1 Pseudomonadales bacterium | reverse complement strand
GTAAAGCAGGGCCATTCTGGTTATGTTGCGATTGTGGGGCGCCCCAACGTGGGTAAATCAACCCTGCTGAACCGTATTCTCGGGCAAAAAATCAGTATCACTTCGCGTAAACCGCAAACGACCCGCCATCAAATTCTGGGGGTTAAAACCGTGGCTGGCTCACAGGTTATTTACGTTGATACACCGGGGTTACATAAAGACCGAAAGCAAGCGTTAAACCGTTATATGAACCGTGCCGCTTCTAGCGCCTTGCGCGATGTAGATCTGGTCGTCTTTGTTGTTGAGCGCACCGCCTGGACCGACGAAGATGAAATGGTATTGGAGAAAGTAAAACAGGTGCCATGCCCTGTTATCCTGGTCCTGAATAAGGTCGACCAAATTGCGGATAAAGAAAAATTATTACCTTGGATCCAACAACTTTCAGATAAAATGGCTTTTGCTGAAATACTGCCTATTTCAGCCTCAAATGGTGACAATGTGGAGGCTTTGGAAAAGGAAATCGCTAAGCGTTTACCCGAAGGGGTCCATTACTTTCCTGAAGATCAGGTCACCGATCGGAGTGAACGATTTATGGCCTCGGAGTTGGTGCGAGAGAAAATTATGCGCCGATTGGGTGATGAAATACCCTATCAGGTCGCTGTAGAAATAGAAGAGTTTAAGCGCAACGAAAAACTGGTTACTATCCGTGCTCTGATACTGGTTGAAAGAGAAGGGCAGAAGAAAATTATTATTGGTAAAAAGGGAGAGCAAATTAAATCCATTGGTCGGGATGCACGCTTGGATATGGAAAAACTGTTCGATTCCAAGGTCATGCTCACACTCTGGATTAAGGTGAAGTCAGGTTGGTCCGATAGTGAGCGGGCTTTGAAAAGTTTGGGTTATGAAGATTTATAATAAGCTTGAAACTATTAAACACAGTCAGCCTGTAATTCTCTCTAGACTACTATTGTTGCCACGCGATAGCTTACCCGCTAAGGGGGTTACTCCCTTGAATCTCTCAATGGAATGGCAGGTAAATTTGCACGTACCTAGGTGGCTTTCTCCACAGAGGATGTTTCTTATTCCTCTTTACGCCGAAACCAGGTGAGCAATGCAAACTAGAGTCGATTTGCAACCGGCTTATGTTCTGCATGCACGGCCCTACCGTGAGACCAGTATGCTGGTTGATTTTATTACCCCTGAGTTCGGCCATATCAGTACTGTGGCGAAAGGCGCCAGGAGTCATAAAACCCGGAGGCAAAGTCTGTTGCAACCCTTCGGTAGATTACTGATATCCTGGCAAGGAAAAAAAGAACTAAAAACGCTGCTGACAGTAGAGGATCAGTATGCCCGCCTGATGCTTCACGGTGATGCTCTGTTCAGTGGCATGTACATCAATGAACTGCTGATTCACATGCTCAAAACGCAGGATCACTGTGAGTTGCTTTTTGACAGTTATGAAAGCCTGGTGCAGACCTTGGCAACAGAGGCAGATATAGAGCCGCCACTTCGGTGCTTTGAGATGCTTTTATTGGAAGAATTGGGTTATGGTATTCCCTTCCCGGTCCTTGCAGGAGCAGGTATTAGTACAACTTGCGCCACTGAAAATCTGGCGGTGCAGTATTATTATGCGGATGATGGCCGTTTTATTGAACTACAGGGTCAGCCGAACCCCGGGCAATTGCTACGATGTTTTAGCTCCTGTGAGTTAGAGGCAGTTGCCAACAAAAGATTAGACAGCCTTAATGTCAAGCGTGCGGCTAAGCGTTTGATGCGTTTAGCCTTTACACCCCTGCTGGGAGGCCGTACTCTTCGCAGCAGAGAGTTATTTAAGAAAAAAGGTCCGGAGTATGAACGATAAAAACAGAGTGTTATTGGGCGTTAACATTGATCATGTTGCAACATTGCGGCAAGCGCGTGGTACACGCTATCCCGATCCGATTCAGGCGGCGATAGAAGCGGAAGAGGCTGGCGCTGACGGCATTACTTTGCACCTGCGAGAGGATCGGCGTCATATTCAAGATCGAGACGTGATGATGCTCAGTGATATTTTGCAAACACGGATGAACCTGGAAATGGCGGCGACCGATGAAATGGTGACTTTCGCGGAACAGATAAAACCTGCTCACTGTTGTTTGGTTCCGGAACGGAGAGAAGAATTAACCACTGAGGGCGGTCTTGATGTGCTATCGCAAGAAGCCAGAATCAAAGCAGTTACTGAGCGGCTTAATGAGAAGGATATTCAAGTCTCGTTGTTTATTGATCCTGATCGAGCTCAAATTGAAGCAGCGGTGCGTTGTCGTGCCGCCGCAATAGAAATTCATACCGGTCATTATGCTGTTGCGATCAATGAACAAAACCGGCAGACTGAGTTAAGTAGAATTTTTGATGGCGTTGCTTTCGCTTTACAGCAGGGGTTAGTGGTGAATGCCGGTCATGGGCTCCATTACCATAATGTGGAGGAAATCGCCGCCATCCCCGGCATTAATGAACTTAACATCGGGCACGCTATTATCGCCAGAGCAATGTTTACCGGTCTTAAACAGGCGATTTGGGAAATGAAGCAATTGATTTTGGCGGCAAGTTAGCAGTTGCCGAGCGAGTCTTTTTTCCACAAAAAAGCCCCGGCTAGTAAGCTAGCCGGGGCTTTTTACACACAGGTTTAAAAACTGTAGTTAACGTTGACACCATACCAGCGTGGTGGAGCATAGAACTGCTGGTTGAAGCCGGCCGGACCAGTAAAGTCAAAGGTGTAAACCCTGTATTCCTCATCGGTCAGGTTTTTAACGTAGGCAGCAACAGTGAGGTTGTCTGACACTTTATAGCCAATGCGAGCATTGAAGACCGTGTAGGAATCTTCTTTGGACACATCACTGTTGGTGATGTCAAAGAAGTGCTCTGCTTGGTGGTTGAAATCTACCTGAAGGGATAATGCTTCAGTCGCTTGGAAGCGAACCAGACCGTTAAAGGAGAACTCGGGTGCTAACACCATTTCAGTGCCTTTAAAGCTAGATCCTTGCACGATGACTTGATCAACCTCTGTGTCCAGGAAGCTAGCGCCTAGACTGATATCCCATTGATCGTTGGGCAGCCATACCATTTCAATATCTAACCCTTGCACTTCAGCATCGGAGTTGTTAATGAACTGGCTTAACCCAGAAAACGTCAGAGCCTGGTAGTCTTGGTAGTCATAGTAAAAGGCTGTAGCATTAAACCGTAAAGCTCCGTTGGCCAGAGTGGTTTTGATACCGATTTCATAGGAATTTAGTATTTCTTCATCGTAGGGGGTGTTCTCAGGGAGAATACCATCCGTCAAATCTAGGAAGCCACCGTTGAAACCGCCGCTTTTAAATCCTTTAGAGTAGCTAACGAATATTAGGGTGTTATCGCTGGGGCGATAATCAAGTCCTATTTTGCCCGACATATTACTGTTATCAATATCCCCCTTAAAGCCAAACCACGCAGGCGGGAAAAGATCTAATGTGCTTAATTCCTGTAAGAAGTTGGTTAGCACGCCATCGGTATTATCAATATCGCCGTTTCCGTCTCTATCGCCAAAAGCGTTACCGTATTCAAAGTCTCGCTCTTCTGTGGTATAGCGTAAACCTAAAATCAAGGTTAAGTTGTCGGCTAAATTATATTCGACCTGACCAAATACCCCGAGTGATTCGGTTTCCTGCTCATAATTGACATCATATGTCAGGAATGGAATAAGAGCGCCAGGGTCTGCGCCGGGCATATAGCCAGCGAGTGCTCCCAGTCCACCTTCAAATCCGCCATCGGCTTCTGGTAGATTTTCTAGGAAATCTACGAACCCATCGGGATTGTTTATTTCCAAATACAGAGAGTTGTCGGCTTCTGATTCAAAATAGTATAGGCCAGCAACCCAGTTCATATTTTCTGTTTCGCCGCTGAACCGAAATTCTTGGCTGAACTGCTCAATATCTGCTTTGAAGGTTGGCTCAATTGCTGCATATGGGCCCATGTCTGTGTCTTCTTGGTGTTCTTTGTCTACATATTCGACAGCTGTTATAGAGACAAAATCAAAGTTGTCTCCGTCCCAGTTTAACTGAAGTGAAGCACCATCACTTTCAATATCCAGAACGCCCTTGCGATCGTAGTCTCCTTCAAACGGATCACCGTCAGTGTCAGCATAGCCATATAAATCGGTAGGGTCTGGAAAGCCATCGCCGTCAAAGTCAGTCGCTTCATGCTGATATTTAGGCGCGACTGTATCAGTTTCACCGCCATGCACATTTAATAAAGCGCTGAAATTTTCACTCAGATCAAAATTCAGCTGTACGCGATAGGCGAAACTGTTAGCCTCGTTCGCATCCGGCCCGATACGGTTATCCACATAGCCGTCATGGTCGTTGGTCGCGATGGATACGCGGCCTTGAATGGCATCAGTCAGGCTTCCACCAATGGCGCCTTCAAATTTAACCTGATTATATTCGGCTAAACTCAAATCCAAATAACCTTCCATCTCTTCGGTTGGTTTTTTGGAAATAAAATGCACTAACCCGCCTGTTGCGTTACGGCCATAGAGGGTTCCCTGTGGGCCGCGCAGTACTTCGACACGCTCCATATCAAACAGCTGGAAGGTCAGGCCGGGCATTGCGGATTGATAAACTTCATCACGATACACGGCGATTGGGCCTTCGTTATTGTCATTGAAGTCGTTCAAACCAACGCCGCGTAGTGTAATGGATGGATTATTTCCTTCACCCACTGGCGTACCAATATTAAGGCCGGGTGTTTGTCCGGCGATATCGACACTGTTGGTCATGTTCAGCTCGCGCAAAGCGTTTCCGGAAAAAGCGGTAACCGCGACACTGACATCCTGAAGATTTTGTTCCCGTTTTTGTGCTGTAACGACCACTTCTTCCAGCACAGCGGCTGATGTCAGTGAACTCAATGTCGCAGCGGATAACACTGACATTGCTAATACAAGCGTTTTTTTAGTATGCACCACCATAAATTGCCCCTCTCTTATGATTATTAGCCTGTAAAAAATATATCGTTGACAAAAAAATCCTATTAATCTCTCTATACGCTGCTTACGGCGCTATACAAATTAATAGGCATTGCCAACTATACAACATCAGTTTAGCCCAATAGAACTAATTTTTCTTGGTTTAAAGGGAACAAGGCTATTGACTGGAAGTGCAATGGGTTATAAAGAGGTTTTTCTAACGAGTTGAAACCCACTTTATATAACAAAATCAATTTTCTACGTCAGCCCATCGATTAACTTTCCCCCATAATTTAACCTGTTCTATTTCAAACTTGAGGGATTCGGTGAGTTGATCGATTTGGTTTTGCTGCTTGAGTTTTAATGCGACTTCTGTTTTTTCTGCGGCGGCCGTTAATGCGGGAACGCCACAATAGCGTGTTGCGCCGTGCAGACGATGTACTTGGTGTAACAGTTTTTCGTTATCCCCTTTTTGGTGGGCTTGTTCAATAGCGCTGTAATCGTCATCCAATGTTTTGAGCAGCATTGCAAACAACTCTTTGGCAAGCTCTTCTTTACCAGCTGCGTGCTTAATGGCAAGAGGGATATCAACAATGGCTGGGGTGTTTTCTTCAACACTAGACAATGGTAACTCAAATGCTTGAGTGGCTGATGGCTTTATCCGTCTGGGGGGGGCTTCAGCCTTTGGGGTAAAGGTAGTAATTAGTTTAATATCAGTCCATTCCAGAATGGTATCAACCAATTGTTGTTCAGTTATCGGTTTGCTGAGGTAATCATCCATCCCATGGCTGAGTAATGCGTCTCTTTCTGACGCTAGCGCATGGGCTGTTAAGGCGACAATGGGAAGGTCTCGATACGCACTAGGATTTGTGCGAATTAAACGAGTAGCCTCTACACCATCCATGCCGGGCATTTGAATATCCATAAAGATTATATCGAAGGCACTAATCTTTAGCTTTTTAAGTGCTTGTTTCCCACTATTCGCTTCGGTGACTATTGCGCCTATCTCCCCAAGCATTATGCTGATTAACTTTAAATTGGCTTGATTGTCATCGACCACCAAAACTTTGGGCGGACGATCAAATTGAATGGTAGCCTTTTTGTTGCTTTCCAACTGGCTCGCCCTCTGCGAGGGCAAGCCAAGCATTTGTACTAAGCTTTGGTAGAGATCTTTGTAACGAACCGGTTTCGAGAGCATCAGTGATGCACTTTCTATCATGTCGGTTGGATCATCACTTTCCTCTACCGTGTAGTTCAATAAAAGAGTAGGGCATCGGAATTGAGTTTTCAGTTTTTTTAATAATGGCAGTAAGCTATTACCGTTTTGCAAGCAAGAATCACTGCTAATAATGGCAACATCGAAGGGGTCAGTTAAAGAGGCTTGCCTTACTTGTTCTTCCATTTCTTCCAAATTTCTGGTCGATCGGGGAATGGTTTGCCACTCCTTTAATAGTTGCATTAAGGACATCCGGACTAAAGGGTGGTGGTCACAAAGGATGATACGACGACCAATTAGGGCGTTGAAGGCTTCAGATTTTAAAGGATTTTGAATGAGTTTGGCTTGGAAGGTAAACCAGAAATTGGCGCCATATCGTGGTTGACTACTGACGCCGATGGCCCCATTCATTTGTTCCGCTAATTGTTTTGCTATCACTAGGCCTAAACCGGAACCGCCGAATTGGCGCGTGGTGGAGGCATCGGCCTGGCTGAAAAGCTGAAATAACTTCTGCTGATTATCCTTGGAAATACCGGGGCCTGTGTCGGCAACGCTAACTTTAAAGGTGGCATTGTCACCCTTTTTCTCCTCCAAACTGAGGCGCACCACAATGCTGCCCTTGTCTGTGAATTTAATCGAATTACTGACCAAGTTCGTTAGAATCTGCTTAAGACGTAGTGGGTCTGCTAACAGTTGATTCGGGAGATTGGGCGTATAAATTGAAATTAGTTCAAGCTGCTTTTCGTGAGCGGACGGCGCGAGCACCGTCAGTACATCTTCGATGGTTTCTCTTAAGTCGAGTGCGATTTCATCGAGAGCGACTTTGCCTGCTTCTATTTTAGAAAAGTCGAGAATGTCATTTATAATTTGTAAAAGTCCGAGAGATGATTTCCTGATGGTTAAAAGGAAATCCTGTTGTCTGGCATCAAGTTGGGATTTCAGTAGCAAATCGGTAAATCCAATAATCGCGTTGAGCGGTGTTCTGATTTCATGGCTCATATTGGCAATAAATTGTGATTTAATCTCACTGGTTTTGAGTGCCTCCCGACGGGCCTGATCAATTGCGCGTTGCTGCATTTCAATCGACCGTTTTAATTGCCGGTAACCCTTGGCGAATTGTTGTTGTATTTCAGGAGGCGCATTCCGATAGGCATGGAGACGGCGAAAATAGCTAATCACCGTAATAACAAAAATAAGGTTAATGATGCTAAGTAGAATCGCTCCGCCGATAAAATAATTAAGCAATAGATCGTGTTGTTGATCTGCCCGGCTGGTGTCTAAACCGAGTACAATATAGCCTTGAGGGGGTGCCGCCTCTGTTAAGGTGCCTGGGGTATAGTTTGTTGCCATAAGCGGCAGTGACAGATAATAGAGATTATTCTGGCGTACCCCGTAGGTTTCGGTTCGCTTAAAAGTTTCGATTAGCGAAAATGGGATACTAGCACCCGAGCGGGCAATAACTTGACCCTGAGCATCAATAAATAAGGTGGCATTAATAATATCAATGGTCAAAAGCAGTCGGGTGAGTTGATGGAGGCGTTCTGTTGGCTGATTTAATTGATCCTGCCAGCGAATGGCGATACTACGGCTTATCTGTTCGCCCTGGGCTGCTAAATCGCGCTCTGTTTGGCCGGCCTTCGTCAACGTCATATTGAGCAGTAAAGCGCCACTGATATTGATGGCGATCAGTAAGACGAAGCTAACGGCAAGCGTGGGCATTTTGTTGGTGTTCATGAGGAGACGTGCTGTATTGGATGAATTAGCCGGATTGCGTGAAAATTGAAAGCCTAGGGCATAAAGCAGTTTCGAGCAAGCGCTGTGATTATCGAAAACCTCTGCGTCCGGTATTTATTCGTTTGCGAAATAAGGCGGGCAAATCGCATGTTATTACCAATGGCTATGTGGTTAGTTGGATAGAATATTATGCGAGTCATGCTATTAAACGTATCATAACGCCGGTCTGATAGTCTGTGTTTGTATTAAAATCGTAGGCGTATCATTTATTCAAAATAATCGGTACAGGAATTTATAGATGAATTCAACAGTTCAGGGTAATGAACCGCAAGACAATCCTGAAGAATTTGACGCGGCGACTTTCCCTACGATTGAAAGTTGTGTCGGCAACACCCCTTTGGTCCGTTTACAACGACTGGTGGTTGGGGATAAGAATAGTATTTTGGTGAAACTGGAGGGAGATAATCCTGCCGGTTCGGTCAAAGATCGTCCAGCGCTCAATATGATTAACGCTGCGGAAAAACGTGGTGATATAAAACCGGGTGATACTCTGATTGAAGCCACTAGTGGCAATACCGGTATTGCCTTGGCGATGGCGGCGGCCATCAAAGGCTATCATATGGTACTGGTGATGCCGGATCATATGAGCGAGGAACGGCGAGCATCAATGGCTGCTTATGGTGCGGAACTGGTCCTGGTGAGCAAAGAAGAGGGCATGGAAGGTGCTCGTGACCTGGCGGCAAAAATGCGTGATGAGGGTAAGGGAATAGTCCTTGATCAATTCGGTAATATGGATAACCCTCAGGCGCATTATGAAACTACCGGCCCAGAAATATGGCGGCAAACTCATGGGCGAATAACACATTTTGTGAGCTCCATGGGGACGACGGGCACCATTATGGGGGTGTCACGCTATTTAAAAGAACAAAACCCTGCGGTTCAGATTATCGGCTTACAACCGCAGGACGGCGCTAGTATTCCGGGCATTAGACGGTGGCCGGAAGCGTATCTGCCAAAAATATTTAATCGTGATCGGGTTGATCGGATATTAGACATTTCACAGGATGAAGCGGAACAGACGATGCGTGCACTGGCGGAGCAGGAGGGGATTTTTTGTGGCGTCTCTTCCGGTGGAGCTGTTTCCGGCGCTTTACGTATCGCCTCAGAAGTAGAGAATGCGGTGATTGTCGCGATCATTTGTGACCGGGGCGATCGTTACTTATCAACCGGGGTTTTCTAAACCAAAGTGATATCTCTGACTGTCATTGAGGTATTGGATATTTGATTTATTCAAATTTGTCCCAATATACCCGACAATCAATTTAAATAGGGTTACGCATTAGTTGTGTCGAGACGAGGAGCAAAACCGAAAGTCTTTGAACAGACCGAACTGTACGTTGAGGGCCTCGGTCATGATGGCCGTGGAATTGCAAAACGTGATGGTAAACTGGTTTTTGTTGAGGGAGCGTTGCCGCAGGAGCGGGTAACGGTACAAATTAGGAACAAGCGCAGTCGCTTTGATGAAGCGGTCACGCTGGCAGTCTTAACCGCATCACCAAGCCGCACTGAACCCCAATGTCCCCACTCACAAGTCTGTGGCGGCTGTAGCCTACAATACATGCACTCTGAGGCTCAGCTTGAATTAAAACAATCTGTGCTGCTAGAGCAGCTCCGACACTTTGGTGGGATAACGCCGCAAAAGGTAACGCCAGCGATGTGTGGCCGCTCCTACCACTATCGACGCAAGGCCCGGCTAGGCGTGCGTTACGTGGCAAAGCGTGATGAGGTGTTGGTCGGATTCAGAGAGAAGCGGAGTGGTTTTATTACGGATATCAAGAGTTGCCATGTCTTGGATTCACGTATTGGTAATAAAATTCAAATATTGTGCGAGCTGATTCGCTCGCTGGTTGCCTATCGAACGATTCCACAAATTGAAGTGGCTCTTGGCGACCACCAAACTGCACTGGTTTTCAGGCATATGGAATCGCTGGCGGATCAGGATATCAAGGCTTTAACGTATTTTGGTGAGCAGCAGAATATTGAGATTTATCTACAACCGGCAGGGGTAGACTCTGTACATAAAATTTGGCCGACGCAGACAGATGCACGCCTGAGTTACCGTCTTGCCAACTTTGACTTGGAGATGCACTTCCACCCAATGGACTTTACCCAGGTTAATGCGGAAATTAATCAGTCTATGGTAACGCGTGCCGTCAGTTGTCTTGATCCACAACCTGGAGACAGAGTGTTAGACCTGTTTTGCGGTTTGGGTAACTTTACCTTGCCCTTAGCACGATCTGGTGCAGAGGT
>JAIPFG010000087.1 GCA_021736745.1 Pseudomonadales bacterium | reverse complement strand
AGCCCTCAATGGCGGCAGAGCCGGTATCGCCTGATGTGGCACCCAGTATAGCCACCCGCTGATGGCGTCGTTGCAGTAAATAATCTAATAATCTTCCTAACAACTGTAACGCAAAATCCTTAAAAGCCAAGGTCGGCCCATGATAGAGCTCCAGTATCCACTCGTTATGGTTGAGCTGGGTTAAGGGAGCAATTGCCGGATGACGAAAATCTTTATAGGTATCCTCAATAATGGCTTTTAGGTCATCAGCAGGGATCGCGTCGCTTACAAAAGGCTCAATCAGGATATAAGCCAATTCAGTGTAGGGTAACCCCTGCCAGGCGGCAATCTGGTCTTTCGTATACACCGGCAATTTCTCCGGCACATAAAGACCGCCATCACTGGCCAGTCCAGTCAGCAATACCTGTTCAAAATTGAGTGCGGGCGCTTTGCCGCGTGTACTAATATATTTCACTGAATTTTTATCCTGATCATTACTTGAATTGATGCCTTGAATTAACCCTCCAAGGATTCCACTCTAATTCTAACAACCTCACCCAAAGTCGAATCTAATGCTTCAATAGCGGCTATCGCTTTATTCATCTGGTTTTCTTGCACCTGCCGCGTGAGCAAAATAATTGCCACTTCGCTTCCTTTCACCTGCGGCTCCTTCTGTAAAATCGCTTCCATACTAATATCCAGTTCGCTCAGAATACGGGCAATATTTGCCATCACGCCCGGCTGATCCAACACCTCTAAACGCAGATAATAGCTGGTATTCACTTCGTCCATGGAGAGAATCGGCATATCCGATAAACAGTTGGGCTGAAATGCCAAATGCGGTACCCGATGATCCGGATCTATGGTCAAAGTGCGGACAAGATCAACAATGTCAGCGACCACAGCTGAAGCAGTCGGTTCGGCCCCAGCACCCGAACCATAATAGAGTGTAGGGCCAATCGCGTCGCCATGCACCATGACCGCATTCATCACGCCATTCACATTGGCCAGCAGACGGCTTTCAGGAATAAGCGCCGGATGAACCCGCAGTTCTACGCCAGCCTTAGTGCGTCTGGCAATACCCAAATGCTTAATTCGATACCCCAATTCCTCGGCAAAGGTTACGTCCTGGGCGCTGATATGGCTAATGCCTTCGGTATAAACCTTATCAAACTGCAACGGAATACCAAAAGCGATGGAGGCAAGAATAGTAAGCTTATGTGCTGCATCAATTCCCTCTACATCAAAGGTGGGGTCCGCTTCCGCATAACCTTTTTCCTGAGCCTCAGCTAAAACATCAATAAACGAGCGCCCTTTATCACGCATTTCCGACAGAATAAAATTGCCAGTCCCATTAATAATACCGGCCAACCAATCAATTCGGTTAGCTGTCAGGCCTTCTCTGATGGCCTTAATAATGGGAATCCCGCCGGCCACAGCTGCCTCGAACTCCACCATGACACCTTTTTTCTGGGCTGCCTCAAATATTTCATTGCCATGTTCAGCAATCAACGCTTTGTTCGCAGTCACAACATGCTTGCCATGCTCAATAGCAACCATCACGAGGTCAAATGCGGTCTCACAACCACCAATCAGCTCTACCACGATATCTACTTTGGGATCTTTCGCGATGGCAAAAATATCTGTGTTTATCTCGACGCCAGTAAAATCAAACTCTAAATTCGGTTTCCGCATACCAATGTGCGAGATACGAATTTCACGCCCCGCCCTGCGTGCAATTTCTTTTGCATTTCGTGTTAACACTTGATAGGTGCCGCGGCCTACCGTGCCGAGGCCACAAATCCCCACATTGACTGGTTTCAAAAATATTTCCTCACCTGTTTAACATAAAGAAATGGCGCGTTCTCAGAGCATCGTGAAGTAGCCACAAGCCATTTCTCACGACTTTAACTCTCGGAATGCAGCCCATCATTCTTAAACATTTTACGAATTCCACGAATCGCCTGGCGCGTACGATGTTCATTTTCAATCAAAGCGAAGCGTACATGGTCATCGCCAAACTCACCAAAACCGATACCTGGTGATACCGCGACCTTCGCTTCAACCATCAGTTTTTTAGAAAACTCCAAAGATCCCATTGCCTGATAGTGCTCTGGAATCTTAGCCCACACGAACATAGTGGCTAAGGGTTTTTCAACATGCCAACCAATTGAGTTCAAACCATCACAAAGCACATCACGACGCTTAAGATACTGTTGCCGAATTTGCTCTACACAAGATTGATCACCCTCAAGAGCAGTAATCGCAGCAACCTGGATCGGGGTAAAGGTACCATAGTCCATATAGGATTTAATTCGCCCTAAGGCATGAATCAACGTTTCATTACCACAGCAAAAACCAACGCGCCAACCGGGCATATTGTAACTTTTTGACAGCGAAAAGAATTCCACAGCAACTTCTTTGGCTCCCTCCACCTGCAATATCGAGGGCGCTTGATATCCATCAAACACAATATCGGCGTAAGCCAAATCCTGTACGACCCAAATACGATGTTCGCGGGCAATCGCCACCACTTTCTCAAAAAACTCTAAATCAACACATTGCGTCGTAGGATTTCCCGGAAAGTTTAGAACCAACATTTTTGGCTTCGGCCATGAGGTTTTAATGGCAGATTCCAGCTCACTAAAAAAATCCACATCAGGTGTCAACGGCACGTGACGAATATCCGCGCCAGCAATAACAAAACCATAAGGGTGGATCGGGTAAGAAGGATTTGGCACTAATACCGCATCGCCCGGAGACATGGTTGCAAGAGCCAAGTGAGCCAAACCTTCCTTGGAACCTATCGTGACAATAGCTTCTTTTTCAGGATCCAACTCCACCTGATAGCGCGTTTTATACCAATTGCAGATTGCACGCCGAAGTCTGGGAATTCCTTTGGATTGGGAATAACGATGAGTATTGCCGCGCTGAACGGTCTCGGCGAGCTTATCAACAATGTGTCTGGGTGTCGGTTGGTCCGGGTTACCCATACTAAAATCGATAACATCTTCACCACGCGCACGCGCCTGTTGCCTTAACTCACCAACAATATTAAAAACATAGGGTGGTAGACGATTAATACGACTAAATTCTTTTTTCACACAGCCAAATTCAAGAGAGGTTAAAAGGCGCATATTGTAGTGGAGCTGACCCACAAACACAAAGCCACATCTGCATTTTATATCGCTAGTACGTCGTTAATTCAGAACAAGTCGCTCCCCATGTAATGCCCGGAACTTCCTTCTCTTGAGGCTAAGAGACAGCAAAGGTCAAATGAATACTTTATTTCTGATTTAAGCTTTTTAAAAAGCTTGAAGTAGCTAAATTCCCAGCATTCTGGCTAGTTGATCAGGCTCAATATAACCAGGATAAATTCTTCCGGATTCCAAAACTAAAGCTGGCGTACCGGTAACACCTAGTTCCGTACCCAAGCGAAACTGGTCGGCGACCGGATTTTCGCAACTTGCTTTGGCGATGACTTCCCCATTCTTTAAGCGAGTGAGCGCATCTTGTTTATCTTTGGCACACCAGGCAGAAACAATCTTATTGTAAGAATTTGAACCGATACCAGCGCGAGGATAAGCCAAATATTGAATTTCAATACCGCGCTCTAAGTAGCCTGCCATTTGGGAGTGGAGTTTCCGACAATAGCCGCAATCGACATCAGTAAAAACCGTGACTCTTGCTTTCGTCACCTCAGGAGAAAAAATAATTTTATCTTCGTCTTTTACCGCCGCAATTTTATCGGCACGATTTTTATCCCGTTTAGCCTCACTAAGATTCACCAACCCACGATCGGTAATCTGAAAGAGGTCTCCGGCGATAAAATGATTGGCGCTCGCGTTTGCAAACAAACGTTCTCCGTTGGCTAGCTCTACTTCATAAAAACCATCCAATTGAGAAGCCGTTACAGAGGTAATCGGTAATTGTGGGATAGCCGCTTGAATTTTCGCCGAGACACTCTCTTCTATCGAAGAGTCGTCCGCTCTACCAACAGACTGATATGAGAGACTCAGCATGAACAAAACGATCAAACGAATCAGATGAGTTTGCATGAAGACCCCTAAAACATTATTTTTCATAACTGTCGTTAGAGAGTAGCAGCGACAATAGGTTCCGGCAAATCGTCGCTGGATTGATTAGCTGGCGTCGGCAGAGAAAACCAGGCTGATGCTCACATCAGTCACAGTGATGATCAGAAGAATATTTAAAATCGATTACAACGAAAACGGGCGGTTAAACCGCCCGTTACAGCATTATCCTGATTACTGAATTTTTTCCTTGATACGCGCTGCTTTACCTGATAATTCTCTTAAGTAGTAAAGCTTTGCCTGACGCACATCACCACGGCGCTTGACCTGAATACTATCAATCAATTTACTGTAGGTTTGAAAAGTACGTTCAACACCCACACCATGAGAAATCTTACGTACAGTAAATGCCGAATTCAATCCGCGATTGCGCTTACCTAGAACGACGCCCTCAAAGGCCTGCAAACGTTCCCGGTTACCTTCGGTAACCCTTACCTGAACCACGATTGTATCACCGGGGGCAAATTGGGGTATTTCTTTGCCCAATTGCTCTGCTTCAAGCGCTTGGATAATTGTATTCTTTCCGCTCATTGTTCTCGCTCCTAAATTACCAATTTCGGCTATTTTGCTGACCGTTAATCGGTCTGATGCTCTTGTTTAAATTCAGCCAGCAACAACTCTTGCTCGCTGTCCAACTCCAATTTTTCCAACAGGTCTGGCCTACGTAACCAGGTTCGACCTAACGACTGGCTCAAGCGCCAGCGTCTTATTTCCTCATGATGCCCGCTCATCAATACCTCGGGAACATCCTGACCCAACAGGTTTTCGGGTCGTGTATAGTGCGGACAGTCAAGCAACCCATCTATAAAAGAATCCTGTGCTGCAGAATCCTGATGACCCAAAGCACCAGGTAACCAGCGCGTTATTGCATCAATCATGACCATCGCACCCAGCTCGCCACCTGATAATACGTAATCGCCTATCGACCACTCTTCATGGATATCGACATCAATCACACGCTCGTCAATCCCTTCATAACGCCCGGCCACCAAAATTAATGACTCTCTAGCTGCCAGCTCACGGACAGCATTCTGATCCAACCGGCGCCCTTGCGGTGATAAATAAGCCACGGTCGTCTGCTCACCGATAACTTTTTTAGCCGCTCCAATCGCATCCCGCAAAGGCTGCACTTTCATTAGCATGCCAGGCCCGCCGCCATAGGGCCGATCATCGACGGTCTGGTGCTTATCCGTCGTAAAAGCCCTTGGATCCCAGCAAATTAATTCCAACAATCCCTGTCTGACAGCCCTGCCCGTAATCCCATAATCAGTCACGGCCCTGAACATTTCAGGGAACAGACTAACAACTCCGATTTTCACCGTTAAAACTCCGGATCCCAATCGACGCTTATTTCGCCTGCTTGTAAATCAATTTTTTTCACTACCTGTCCTACCAAATAAGGTAGTAATCGCTCTCTTTGATCAATGCTCGACTCACAGCCTTTCACAACGAGCACATCGTTGGCACCGGTCGACATCACATAATCCACTCGTCCCAACAAAACTTTTTGTCCCGCAACGCCCTGACAAAATACCTTTAGTCCTTCCAGCTGATGCCAGTAAAACTCACCATTCTCTAATGCTGGCAAACTTGTCTTTGGTGAAGCAATCAACGCACCGCAGTATTGCATAGCAACATCGCGATCGTTACATCCCTCAAACTGGACAACCAACCCTTTCCCATGTTGCCTACCGGCGACTAGTGTGACCGGTTCCCAGTCTTGATCATTACGCTTAATTAGCCAGGGACGATACTCCAGAAGGCCTTGCTTCGGTTCGGTTTCTGAGAGAACTTTGACCCAGCCTTTAACGCCATAAACAGAAGTGATGCGACCCAGCACAACTAAATCATCCCGCAACACAGGAGACATGCTGGAAATAACCTAACCTTAGGCCTTTGCGGCATCCTTTAGCAATGTGGACACACGAGCCGAAGGCTGCGCGCCTTTGCTCAACCAATAATCGACACGCTCTTGATCCACATTCAGGCGTACCTCTTGGCCCCGAGCACCCGGATTAAAGAAACCAATACGCTCGACATATTGTCCATCACGGGGCCGACGGCGATCGGCAACGGTAATATGGTAAAAAGGGCGTTTTTTTGCACCACCACGAGACAACCTAATAACTACCATTTGCTACTGTATCCTCTAATCCGGGTAGGCTTTGAAATCACCTACGATTACTAAAAGGGCAAGACGCCCGAAAAAGGCGCGTATTCTACGTCAAAAATACTTGGCCTGCCAAGCACTTATCTTAATATTTCACTTAATGATTAACGTGGAAACCCACCGCCCGGAGGCATCATGCCGCTCAGCCCACGCATCATATTGGCCATTCCACCTTTTTTTGAAAATTTCTTCATCATTTTTTGCATCTGTTTATGCTGTTTCAACAGTCGATTCAAATCCTGGATATGGGTCCCGGAACCTGCTGTTATCCGGCGTTTTCTGGAATTATTGATAACATCAGGATAGCGTCTTTCATGTGGCGTCATTGAGTTGATGAGCGCTTCCATTTGCCCCAACGACTTATCATTAACCTGCTTCTCAACCATACCGGACATTTGCCCCATCCCTGGCAGCTTATCCATTAATCCTGAGAGCCCCCCCATATTACGCATTTGTTCCAGTTGATCACGAAAATCATTTAGGTCAAATTTCTTTCCCTTTGCAACTTTTTTAACCAGTTTGTCGGCTTTCTTCTTGTCAATTTTACGCTCAACCTCTTCGATCAGGCTAAGCACATCCCCCATATCCAGAATACGCGATGCCATACGGTCTGGATAAAATGGCTCTAAGGCATCAGTTTTTTCACCGACACCAATAAACTTGATGGGTTTACCGGTGATTTGCCGTACTGATAACGCCGCCCCACCACGGGAATCACCATCGGCCTTGGTCAAAATCACACCAGTTAAGGGCAGCGCATCACCAAAGGCTTTAGCGGTATTAGCGGCATCTTGCCCAGTCATCGCATCAACTACGAAAAGGGTTTCAACCGGATTAATGGCCGCATGCAATGCTTTAATTTCCATCATCATGTCTGTATCAACATGCAAGCGCCCAGCGGTATCAATCAAGACTACATCTGAAAAACGTTGTTTGGCATGGGATATAGCATTACGGGCAATGTCCACAGGATTTTGATCGATTGAGCTTGGGAAAAAATCAACGCCAACCTCAGCTGCCAATGTTTCCAACTGTTTAATCGCGGCAGGTCGGTACACGTCAGCACTGGCCACCGTCACTTTCTTATTTTTACGTTCCTTGAGCCAGCGTGAAAGTTTAGCGATCGATGTTGTTTTACCTGCTCCTTGTAGTCCGGCAACCAGAATAACGGCTGGCGGTTGCGCGGCAAGATTGAGCTCCTCGCAATATTCACCCATCACCTTTTCAAGCTCGCTTTGTACAACCTTGATAAAGGCTTGTCCTGGTGTCAGGCTTTGTGCAACCTCTTGACCAATCGCTCGTTGTTTAATACTTTCTATAAAAGTTTTTACCACCGGAAGCGCGACATCGGCCTCCAATAGCGCCATACGCACTTCACGCAAGGTATCTTTAATATTTTCTTCAGTCAGTTTTGCTTTTCCGCTGACCTGTTTCAGAACATCGGTTAAACGGTTGGTCAAACTATCAAACATATCTATCCACTCGTGTTATCGGGAAACCTTAATATTTAGTGTGGCATTTTAGCAGGAAATACAATACATTCCTCACTCCAAGGAATCTGAATTAACACTAACAAAGCCAAAACACCATCGAAATGACTTCGACCATTGTAGGCAGCACTGCCATCGCCTGTTACATCGGCGGCGCCATTTTACAATATTATCATTTAGTTCGTCGCGACAATTCTCAGCGTTGTCGCGTGTTGCTGCTCGGCGCATTAGCTTTACTTCTCCATACTGTCAGTTTTAATGGCACCGTTGTCACTGACGCAGGTTTGCACCTGGGGTTTTTTAAAATCTCATCCTTAATTGGTTGGTTGATCACCGGCTTGGTTCTTGTCAGTAGCATACAAAAACCTTTGGAAAACCTGCTGATAGGCGTCTATCCTATTGCTGCGCTCGGCCTTGGATCTGCCATCATTGCTCATGGCACTGTTGAACCTACCATACATCTGAGCCTGCATAGCGTTAGCCACATCCTACTGTCGTTATTTGCCTATAGCGTGCTGACCATTGCAGCAATACAAGCCGTGCTGTTAGCTTGGCAGGATCAACAACTTCACCATAAGCGGGCCAACGGGTTTATTATGCGCCTCCCCCCCCTGCAAGTGATGGAACAGCTCCTGTTTGAGTTAATTTGGGTTGGTGTGGTTCTACTCTCAGCAGCAATCATTTCCGGTGCATTTTTTATTCAGGATATGTTTGCCCAACATCTTGCACACAAAACACTTCTGTCTATTTTCGCTTGGCTCATATTTTCTCTCTTGCTGGCAGGTCGCCACTGGAAAGGCTGGCGTGGAAGCATCGCTATACGCTGGACTATTTTTGGCTACCTTCTCCTTATGCTTGCCTATTTTGGCACTAAATTAGTGCTGGAAATTTTGCTCCCCCCCGGCAGCTAATTGCTGCAACACGCTTGACTTTGGTGGGCTAACGGAATAAAAAGACAATCCCCTAATAATAAAGGTCGCGGGTTATTTGGACGACATACCCTTAACGGCGCTAATTTCAGTATTAGTCTGCTTAATTATTCTCTCAGGTTTTTTCTCTAGTTCTGAAACAGGCATGATGGCGCTCAACCGCTATCGTTTGCGCCATTTGGTCAAGCAGAAACACCGAGGGGCTCGATTAGCCAACTCACTATTGGAGCGACCTGACCGCCTAATCAGTGTTATTTTGATCGGTAATAATTTTGTCAATATTGCCGCTCCAGTAATTACGACACTCATTGCTATTCGCCTTTGGGGCGACCCCGTAACTGGGGCGCTTGATGGTATTACCACACTCTCAGTGACAGCAGGGCTGACGCTTATCATTCTGATTTTTTCTGAAATAACGCCTAAAACCATTGCGGCACTGCACCCCGAGCGTGTTGCATTTCCTGCTGCCTTTGTGTTGCGCCCCTTGCTCTTCATCATGTACCCATTAGTCTGGCTGATTAATCTGGTCACACACCGTTTATTAAGGATATTCGGTATCCGAATTGATGAGCATACCGAGCATCAAATATCTCAAGAAGAATTACGCACTGTGGTTAACGAAGCCAGTATCCTAATTCCACAACCTCACCAAAACATGCTGTTAGGCATCCTCGACTTAGAAAAGGTTACGGTTGAAGATATTATGGTGCCACGTAATGAGATATCCGGGATCGACCTGGAAGATGATATTACGACGATTATCGAACAAATACGCACTAGCCAACATACTTGGTTACCTGTTTATGAAGGAGACATCAGCCATATTTCAGGCTTTTTACATTTACGCAATGCCATTCGTTTTTTGACTGAAAACAAAATCACGAAATCCTCAATCTTAGAAGTTACCCAAGAACCATACTTCATCCCGGAAAGCACTCCCCTAAATACTCAACTGCTAAATTTTCAGCGTGAAAAACGCCGGATCGGTCTTGTCGTTGATGAGTATGGTGATATCCAGGGCATCGCCACACTCGAAGATATTCTTGAAGAAATTGTTGGCGAGTTCACCACAGATGCAGCCACAAATAATAAGTACATACACCCGCAAGATGACGGATCTTTTATTATTGATGGTAGTGCCAATATTCGGGATATCAATAAAAATTTGAGCTGGCACCTTCCGACATCTGGACCTAAAACCCTTAACGGTTTAATCATTGAATCACTGGAGTCAATCCCTGATGCAAATGTTGCATTTAAGATTGGTGGCTATTATATTGAAACCCTGAAGACAAAAGGGAATATCGTTAAAACAGTCCAGGTTAGTGAAATTGCGCACCGGGCCAAAAATAATTAAATAAGCAGATTCTCTGATATAGGGATTTCATATTAGTCTTCACGCAATTTGTCCAACTATAATAACTAAAGCGATCAATCGCTAAAACTGAGGAATAATAAAGTGTTAATCAGTCGTATCTGGGGATTATTCATACATCCAAACAAAGAATGGGAGCTTATCCAGCAGGAGCAAGCAAATCATTCGAAACCTTACCTTATTTAC
>JAIPFG010000086.1 GCA_021736745.1 Pseudomonadales bacterium | reverse complement strand
CGAAGGTAGTGAAAGCACTCACGATAGATGCTGCTACCATCAATGTTAGCCTGGAGCTGGGTTATCCTGCAGCGGGAATTAAATCAGAAATTCAACAAGCGCTTATTGATCAAATTGTACCCTTAGCCGAAGGGCGTAAAGTTCAAGTGGATGTTGACTGGACAATTGCGGCAAATGACGCGCAAAAGGATGTTGAAAATTTAACTACTGTTAAAAATGTAATTGCTGTTGCCTCTGGGAAAGGGGGGGTCGGTAAATCCACGACTGCAGTAAATTTGGCCTTGGCTCTCGTCGCCGAAGGGGCCAGTGTGGGTATTTTGGATGCCGATATTTATGGACCAAGCCAATCCATTATGCTGGGTATTGAGCCGGGTGTCCGTCCCGAAGTCAAGGGCGAACAATTTTGGATGCCGATCAAAGCCCATGGACTGCAATCAATGTCCATGGGGTATTTGGTGGATGAAAATACGGCTATGGTTTGGCGTGGACCTATGGCTGGAAGTGCACTACAACAAATGGTCAATCAAACCATGTGGCATGACCTTGATTATTTGATCGTTGATATGCCGCCTGGCACCGGAGATGTGCAATTGACTTTATCGCAAAAGGTCCCTGTTGCTGGCGCTCTAATTGTTACAACACCGCAGGATATTGCCTTGCTGGATGCTAGAAAAGGTATTGAGATGTTCCGCAAGGTCGAAATCCCAGTTTTGGGTGTGGTAGAGAATATGAGTGTTCACGTTTGCTCTGAATGTGGCCACGTAGAGCATCTCTTTGGCGCGGGTGGGGGCGAAGCCATTGCAACGCAATATGACACTAAATTGCTTGCCTCTTTGCCGCTCAACCTTTCGATCAGAGAACAGGCCGACAGTGGTGTACCTACAGTCGTTGCGGACCCAGATGGAAGTATTGCAGCCATCTACCGTGATTTGGCACGCAAGCTGGCGGCCGAATTAGATAAGAAAAATAAAACCCAGGGCTTTAAAAAACCCAATATCGTTATGTATAGCGATTAGTAATTGTTAGCGTACCTTAAGTATCCAATATTTAAGGTACGCTAATACGGTTATTTAGATTTACCGTCACTTTATCTGTCTCTTTAAATCGTCTGTGGTTTTCCTTGGTTATTCGGCAGGTAAAATTACCCCTAGTCCCGGTTTTATGCACACCCAATATCAATAAGGCTTAATTATTTAAAAATAGCGGCTGTCCTAGATGAGTAAATTTGTCTGACTGGTGGGGCGATAACAGTGGCTGGTTAAAAGCCGATAAAACCCTGGAGAAAAGATTGTACTTATGGCAGGATGCTGGCCGTTTTAATAATGATGCAAATTCGTCGGAAATCTTAATGAGTATTAAATCAGATAATTGGATTCGCCGCATGGCGGAGCAACAAAAGATGATCGAACCCTTTGAGTCCGGTCAGGTACGAATGCATGGTGAAGATCGTGTTATTTCCTATGGCACCTCTAGTTATGGTTATGATGTGCGTTGTTCCGATGAGTTTAAAGTTTTCACCAATATACATTCGGCAACGGTTGACCCTAAAGCATTTGATGAAAAAAGCTTTGTCGATATCAAGGGCGATGTCTGTATTATTCCTCCAAACTCTTTTGCTTTAGCGCGAACAATCGAGTATTTCCGCATCCCGCGCACAGTACTGACCATTTGTTTGGGTAAATCAACCTATGCTCGGTGCGGCATTATTGTTAACGTCACACCACTAGAACCCGAGTGGGAAGGGCATGTGACTTTGGAATTTTCCAATACGACAAATCTTCCGGCGAAAATATATGCCAACGAAGGGGTGGCGCAAATGTTATTTTTTGAATCAGATGAGATTTGCTCGACCAGTTATAAAGACCGCGGTGGTAAGTATCAGGGACAAACCGGCGTTACATTGCCAAAGACCTAACCGCTAGAAGCCCAGTGCATAACGGATTTAGTTCTTTTATTTTTCTAATCCGGTAATAGTGCTGCCATCAAGTTGTCCTTCCGATAAAACGATTTCGTAGGATTTCCCATTTTCTTTTTGCTGCAGTTTTGCCAAGAGAAAATCCCAGTCTTTAGCTAGCCAAATGATTGTTTCACGCGGTGAACCTTCTTTGCGTAACCTTTTCAGCATCACAGTATTTAGCTTACCTAACGGGGTATCTATTTGTTCTTCACCAAGTAGCTCGAAACGATATAGTTTGATTCGTTTCCGATCGGTAATGTAATAGGCATTAGGTTTGCCCTGGGTTAGCAAATCATATCGCAACTGCAACTGATAATTAATTTGATCGAAAGAGTCAGGTTTGAGTTCGATGTTGATTGGTTCGTCTGCTGCCGAATTAATAGCGACAAGATTTGGCCAATCAAAAGTTAAAGAGGTTTTACGTTTTCTTGTCAGATTGCTTTGTTGATAGAGATAGTGGACCGGTTTGGCTTTATGGCCAGTCCAGGAAAATAGACTTGTTTCTTCGAGCTTTATCATAGGAGAACTAACGCGGTGTTCGAGTAGCCATAGTCCTTCCTTGGTTTGCGAGAGTTCACGGGTTGCGCTACCGCTAAAAGGTAGGAGGAATCGATAGTTGGCCTGATAGGCTACGCGATAGGGCTTGATGAATGCTTCTTCTGCTTTGGCAGCGGATTGAACAATGCCGAAAAAGATTAAGCAAGCCATTAATCTGAAAAGATTTTTATAATGATTGAACATTTATTGCGGCCTATAGATGGAAGTCAGACAACAGTTAATAGTGAATTTGATAGCCGCTGACAGGTAAAGGTTCATTATCCAGATAGACAATTCTATCGTTAAGCGTAATACGCTGTGTGGCTATCCATGTTATTGCCTGAGGGTAAATCAGATGCTCCACTTTCGTCAGCACTTTATCCGCCAGACTCTGTATATTATCGTTGTCAGCAACGGGAATGATACCCTGAATAATGACCGGGCCGGCATCTAATTCCGGGGTAACGAAATGGACACTGGCTCCATGAAATTTATCATCGGCGTCAAGTGCTCGTTGGTGAGTATTGAGCCCTGGATATAGTGGCAGAAGAGAAGGGTGGATATTAATCAGTCGGCCAAGATATCTTTCCACAAAGGACGGTGAAAGTATCCGCATAAATCCCGCTAACACTAATAGATCAGGCTGATACTGGTCAATTAATGCGGCTAAGGCCAAGTCGAAAGATTCACGAGAAGTAAAATCCTGATGCTTTAGTACAAGTGCCGGGATGCTCGCCTTCTTTGCGCGTTCCAATCCAAAGGCATCATTCTTATTGCTGATGACGGCTTTTATAGTGGCGGGAATTTGGCCGTTTTCGCAAGCGTTAATGATACTTTGTAAGTTACTGCCTCCACCGGATATCAGTACGACAAGAGAAAACGGTTTGTCGCTTGATGTTTGTTGGCTGACGTCGGAAGTCATTGGACTTTTAAATGTGGAATTAGTGTGATGATAGCAAGACCCTTGGCTGATCTTCTTCTCTTGGCACAACCGACCCAATATGCCACGCCTGTTCACCCGACTGATTTAAAAATTCCAAGGCTGCCTGAACCTGTTCATTGGCAACGCAGAG
Source organism: Pseudomonadales bacterium (assembly GCA_021736745.1). Taxonomy (GTDB): domain Bacteria; phylum Pseudomonadota; class Gammaproteobacteria; order Pseudomonadales; family IMCC2047; genus JAJFKB01. The sequence continues at coordinate 6,773 of JAIPFG010000086.1, read as the reverse complement.
AATCATTCCTACGCCGCAGTTAAACGTACGGAAAAGCTCGGTTTCGGTAATATTTCCCTGTTGTTGCAACCACTGGAATATAGGAGGTAATTTCCAACTAGCCAAATTGATTTTAGCGCAGACGCCTAGTGGCAGGACGCGAGGAATATTTTCCGTAAAACCTCCTCCCGTAATGTGGCTCATAGCAAGGATATCGACCCGTTCCATGAGGCTCAATAAGGGTTGTACGTAGATACGAGTCGGTGCCAACAGTGTTTTGCCTAGAGTTTCGCCATGAAAATCGGTTTGAAGATCTGCTTCGCTCACTTCAATGATTTTGCGTATGAGAGAATAACCATTTGAATGCGGTCCAGAGGAAGCCAAGGCGATAAGTTGGTCGCCGGACTTCACTTTGGTGCCATCAATGATTTTTGATTTTTCGACAACACCTACACAAAAACCAGCCAAGTCATAATCTTCGCCGCTGTACATTCCCGGCATTTCCGCCGTTTCACCACCAATCAGCGCACAATTAGCCATTTTGCAGCCAGCGCCAATTCCCTGAATAACATCAGCTGCGACATCAACATTCAGCTTTCCGGTGGCGTAATAGTCCAAAAAAAATAATGGCTCTGCGCCGCCGACAATCAAGTCGTTAACGCACATGGCGACTAAGTCTATGCCAATAGTAGTATGTAAATTCAGATCCATCGCCAGCTTTAGTTTCGTGCCGACACCGTCGGTACCGGAAACTAGAACGGGATGTTCATATTTGCTGGGTATTTCACAGAGTGCGCCAAATCCGCCTAACCCCCCCATTACCTCAGGGCGACGGGTCGCTTTGGCTATGTTCTTTACGCGTTCAACTAAAAGATTCCCCGCATCAATATCGACACCGGCGTCTTTATAGGTGAGGGATGAGGGCTTGGTAGGATTGGATGGCACAAAATCGTCCTGTAATTCAGTTGTGTGGTGAGAGTAGCTATGGCTACCCTTACCATTGAGGGCGCTATTCTACAGCAGGGGGTAGTGGCTGTTAACAAAAAAATTTGAACAGTTGTAATAATGTTAGGATTTAACCAAATTAATGTAATTACGTAGATTTCCTGGCCATTTCTGAGATTCATTCATACAATAAGCAACCTGCAAAAGGCGCTCAACCTTCAGGAAATAATCTTTGTGCCAAATCACCTAACAGCTAGATCAGTCTTCTTTGTTCTTCGTCAACTTTTTGTGCAGACAGTGGCTAAAATTAGCTCATTTGTGCACAAGAAAAACCTCAATACGGGCAAATATATTCTGTATTGCTTGTTGGTTTTTCTGAGTGTGAAGGTGCCGGCGATGGAAGTGTCGGGACTTTATCAGGTTGATCTGCCCGCCGAGAAAACTGACCTTGGTCATCGGTTAGGGTTGACACGGAAGGGGTTGCAGGAAGTGTTAATAAGGGTATCAGGAGGGAGCGAAGCACTTAGCCATGAACTAATTAAACAAGCGTTGACTAAACCAGATCATTATCTGCAGCAATTTAGTTATCAGACGGAAGAAATCAGCACGGCTGAGGGCGTAGAGAATAATATTGAGCAATTACGGCTTTATTTGTTTTTCGATCCTACGCTGATTGATAGTCTGCTACGGCAGGCGCGCATGCCGATCTGGGGAAAGAATCGCCCTAATTTAATGCTTTGGATAACTATAGAGGATGATCAGGGTCGGCATATACTTACCGCCACAGACGACTCTCCGATCAAACAAAGTATTGCTGATCAAGCAAAACGAAGGGGGCTTCCTATCTTGTTTCCGCTGATGGATCTGGCCGATGAGGCCGAACTTTCTATTGTCGAGGCTTGGGCGTTATTTAAAGAGCCATTAGAGCGAGCATCTAAAAGATATCAACCGGAAGCGATACTTGCTGGGCGCCTTTATCAAGAGGTTGAGGGGCAGTGGAGTGGCCGCTGGCATTTTATTTTTAATGGGCAGGCGCAAGGATTTAACTCGGTGGCCCCCGATTTGGCTTCTTATCCTGTATCGGCGATTGACTTTGTGGCTGATCAGTTGGGGGGCTATTATGCGGTCAATACTGCAATTAAGCAGGGCGGGTTTGTTGCTGTGCAGGTTGAGGGCATAAATTCGCTTCAAGACTACGCAGAAGCGACAGCATACTTGGAAAATCTTACTTCTGTGATGAGGGTAGACATTATAGCTGTCGAACAGAATAGACTTACGCTATCACTGACAACTGAAGGCCAAGTGGAAAAGTTAGTTGAAGCCATTGCCTTAGGGCATAAATTAATTCCTTTGAATAAAGCCAACCAGAAGAATGGTACAGAGAGGCTCTATTATAGTTGGTATAGGCGCTAGTCAGCCCAGTGGCACTCTGAATAAGAATTAAAATAGAGGACTGATGGAGATTTCGTGGAATTAGCAATTATTCCCAATTTGATTACCTTAATGCGGCTGTTGTTAGTGGTGCCTGTGGCGATCACTATTCTCAGTAATGATTTCGGCTGGACTCTCGCATTATTCGCTATTGCAAGCCTGTCCGATGGCGTTGATGGCTTTTTAGCACGTCGGTATAACTGGACCAGTCGTTTTGGCGCAATACTGGATCCTGTGGCGGATAAGTTGTTATTAATGGTTAGTTTTATTTTGCTGGCGTATACAGGCCATTTACCCATCTGGTTGAGCAGTGTTGTGATTGGCAGAGATTTGATTATTGTTGCTGGCGCGACAACCTACCATATTTTATTTGGTGAGTATGAGTTTTCACCTACCATTCTCGGTAAACTGAGTACTTCCTTGCAGTTTATCCTTGTACTTCTTATGTTGTTGGACTTGGCATTAATCAATATTTTGGACCCGTTGCTTACGGGCGGAGTCTGGCTCGTATTCATCGTTAGCTCTGTCAGTGGAGCTGATTACGTAATTTCCTGGAGCCGCAAAGCAATATGTGCGCATAAGCAAGGTAAATCAGAGGCCCCTTGAATATGGTAAAGCCGTATTTTGATCGAAACAGTAAAGCTCATCCGCAGTTGCCGCTGAATATTAAGATTCGAAAAGAGTATTCTTTTGCAAACTATATTCCGGATACAAACGCGGTGATGATAAGCAGTTTAAAAAATCAATTGAGGGGGAGTGGAGAGTCTTGTATTTATTTATGGGGTAGGCCTGGAGCAGGTTTAAGCCACTTGCTGCAAGCTGCCTGTCAATCTGCCACAGAGAACAGTGCGACAGCTATTTATCTGCCAATGGAAGAACTGGTCGAGCTAAGTCCGGAAATGTTAAAAGGGATAGAGTTGTTGAACTTGGTCTGTATCGATAACATAGAGTTGATGAGTAAGAACCCTGCCTGGGAAGAGGCTGTATTTCATTTATTCAATCAGCTCCAGGAAAATCAAGGTTCTCTGTTAGTCGCCGCCAATGCGACACCACAGGAAATTGGTATTGAGCTAGCAGATCTCGTCTCAAGGCTTGCCTCGGGGGTAGTTTATCATGTCAACATCCTCAGCGATCAGGGAAAGAAAATACTGTTGCAACAACGAGCCAAAGAAGTGGGCTTGCAACTAACGGAAGAAGCAACACAATATGTCCTTAATCGTGCAGAGCGGGGCGTGGAGAGGTTACTGGAGATTCTGGCCTGCCTGGATAAGGCATCGTTATCCAGTGGCCGAAAACTAACGATTCCCTTTATTAAAGAGACTATGGGATGGTAATTACGGTTGATATCTAGGGCTCCCGAGTCCAATATTACTGCCAGGAGAAATATTTCTTAATAATCTAATATTTGATCCGGCTAATACCTAATTTTGTGGGGAGAATTCTACATGAGTGCCGATGATCGTCGAGGAGATTTACGGGGCGTTCGAGAAGAGCGCCTATTCGTTAAGGTATTGGCTTGCGAAGCCAATCCGGAAATTAAAGACATGACACTTTCCAGTGCGACTTTGGATGTTTCAGCCGGTGGTATAAGGTTGGTTTTGTCGAATATGGTTCCAATGGGTACTTTGCTAGAGCTATGGGTTGAGATAAAAGGGTGCCCGGGCAAATTTTTACTACCGGGCCGGGTCAGGTGGTGTCGCCCTAATGGTGAAGACTTTATCTGTGGTGTGGAACTGATTGATAATGGACAGGAGTCTGATTTAGGTGATTGGCAAGATTTGTTTATTTAAGTAACCGTCATTGGATTTCTTGATTGAAGCCGAAGAGTAGTCATTCTAGCAAACGGCGAAATCTTCATATTTAAGGTTAATTTTGCGTCGGTCTGTAAGCCCTTTTTTCTTCCTTGATTTACCTCGGTCGTTTCGTTAAATTCCCCCATTTTTTAGGAATGAATTAGAGATGCTTTCTTCTTTTCAACTGATATCTAAGTAAGTTTTAAGTATAATAAGGAGTTTGAATGTTTAAATTAGTCAGGCTGATAATCTGTAGTGCGTTAATGTCATCAACATCAGTTTGGGCCGATGTCATTAAGTTTCATAATGGTGATCAACTACAGGGAACCCTAATATCCATGCAAGATGGATCAATCAAATTTAATTCGGCAATGTTGGGTGAAGTGAGTATTGCTATGACTAATGTGGATAGTCTGGCCATTGATAAGAAAGCTGAACTACACTTTAGTGATGGAACGGTGCTACAACAGACGGTTGAACTCGCCGAAGGGGATGCGATTCTTTTAAGGCAAGGTGAAATTGTTGGCGAACAAAAAGTGTTACTGTCCCAATTAACTAAAATAAACCCGCCTATCGCTAAACCAATCAAATGGAAAGGAAGAGTTTCCGGTGGGTTAATTGTTGATCGAGGTAATAGTGAGTCGCAGGATATGCAAATGCAAGTTGGTGCAACTCGCGAAACCAAAACGGACCGGATCATTCTTGACTTTGAATTTATTGAAAACAGAGAAACTGACTCGGATACCGGAGAGGAAAATACGAGCAAGCGCCGCTATGAACTGGGAGCGCATTACGACTATTTTCTGACCCCTCAGTATTATGTTTACGGTGAAGTAAATGCGGAGAAGGAATCAACTGCAAACCTTGATTTACGCTTAAATATTGGGTCAGGCTTAGGGTATCGATGGATAAAGACCGAGATGACAGAATTAGACGTTGAAACAGGCGTCAGTTGGGTTAACGAAAGTTTTTCTGATCAGTCCGAAGATAACGACTATATTGCTGCACGCTTTGGTTGGCGCTTTAGTCATCAATATTCCTCAGCAACGCTCTTTTTCCACCAAGGTAAGTGGATACCCAGTTTGGAAAATACTGAAGATCAATTAATTAAAACGTCGACGGGTATCCGCACACAATTAAATAGTCATTTGTTTGCTGAAGCTAAATTGCTTTATGATTGGGATCAAACACCTGCTGATAATGCAGAAAAGGAAGACGTTTCCTATATCTTGGGTGTGGGTTGGGATTTTTAATCGGATTGTTTTTATATTGTCCCAGCGCAAAAAACATTTGGACCAACCTCATCATTAAGATAACTTCATTCTCGGTGATGGGTTGGTCCAATGGTCTTAATGCTCTGCCGCTATTTTTATCATAATGTGGGCATAGGGTGTATCTTTCCACATGACGTAGACAGGGTCTTCCGGATTAGAGGATAGTCCCTCAAGCATTGCGCGGTCAGGTACAACAATCATCAGGTGAGGTCCTTCCTTTACCCAATCCTTATTCATACTGGGTTCACTCGCATAAGGATCACTGTTACTAGTACCAAGAGCTGTTCCTTCACCAGCAAGCATGTAGGACACACTTAACTTATTTGGTTTAAACTCTTTTTTATTTAACATGGCGTGAATCAGGTTATCCCAGACGGGTTCATTACACATTGGGCCAATGATGTTTTGTTGTGGATAACAAGTGTAGCCATTTGATCCTGCTCTGAGAACCATTCCATCAGGACTTTTAATGGTAGCATTTTGGGTGACGCTAACAGGTGCAGCGCTTTCCGCGCTGGTTATCATGTCTTCCGTTTCGCCGGCGACAACAAAATTACCGAAAAACAAACCAGCGAAAAGGGTTATATGGACGAATATTCTATTCATGTTGACCTCCAACAAGGGGTAGTTTGTGGGTGGCCTTTTGCATTATACGCCGAGACTTATTTAAAGCGAGTAATACATGAGATTGAGTCCTTTTTCCATCGAGTAACTTATAAGTTAACTAATTGAACTTGGCTGGCGCGGTGATCCATATTGTTGGTTTGCTTTAAATTAACGAAATCAAATAAACGGGTGTCGGCCAAATGTGATGGCGCAACATTCGTAATACTTTTAAAAATAACATCAAGACGCCCGGGGTGTTGCTTTTCCCAGTTCTGTAGCATTTCTTTTATCACTTGGCGTTGCAGGTTGTCCTGTGAACCACAGAGATTGCAGGGAATAATTGGGAATTCCTTTATTGTTGCATATCGAAAGATATCGCTTTCCTTGCAATAGGCGAGGGGGCGAATGAGTATATTTGCACCGTCGTCGCTTAAAAGCTTTGGCGGCATGGCTTTCAGTTTGCCACCGTAAAACATATTTAAAAACAATGTTTCCATAATGTCATCGCGATGATGCCCCAGGGCAATTTTGGTCGCGCCAATTTCGCTGGCAAAACCGTAGAGACTTCCCCTGCGTAAACGAGAACAAAGTGAACAAGTCGTTTTTCCTTCAGGTGTTTTTTCTTGCACAATGCTATAGGTATCTTTTTCTAAAATATAAAAATCCACCCCAAGCTGATTAAGATAAGTAGGTAATACTTGATCAGGAAACCCGGGCTGTTTTTGGTCAAGATTGACCGCAACAA
>JAIPFG010000085.1 GCA_021736745.1 Pseudomonadales bacterium | reverse complement strand
AAATATGGTGGAGAAATCTGAGGCCAGTACCCGTGAGACAGGCGAAAAAGTGGCTGTGGTGGCGTATATCCATTCCTTACTAGAGCGTTGGCAGCTGATGCGCCCTGAGGTGCACAACCAGTTTTGTTTGGAAACAGCAGGAGAAAGTCCTTACCTGCGCGTGGATGAAACTATGAACCAAGCCATCATCAATTTGCTGAATAATGCTGGCGATGCCAGTCCGCAACAGGTGGATATTGGGCTCTCTTGGGATCTGGAGAAAATGCTTTTAACCATCCGTGATTATGGGGAAGGCATCCCAATGGCCATTGCAGAACAAATAGGTAAGCCTTTTGTGACCACCAAGCGTAAGGGTATTGGTTTAGGACTGTTTTTATCTCACGCTACCGTGGCTCGGTTCAAAGGTCAGGTAGCGCTTTATAACCATGAGCAGGGGGGTACCTTGACTGAACTAAGCGTGCCATTGGAAAAGGCTGAGTCATGCTGAATAATCGTGTGTTGGTGATAGATGACGACCCGGTATTTACTCAGGTTTTGGCACGTTCTCTGCGCAAACGAGGCCTGGAAGTCGAGCAATCGCACAATGCAGAAGAAGCTTTGCAACAGGTGCGAAATTTTCAGCCAGACCGGGCAACACTGGATTTAAAAATGATTAACGAATCCGGGTTGCAGCTCTTACCGGAACTGCTGAAACTTAGTCCAAACCTCAATATTGTCATCTTAACCGGGTATTCCAGCATTGCCACCGCTGTGCAGGCCATGAAGCTGGGCGCCTCGAATTATCTGTGCAAACCGGCCAATGCAGACGATATTATGGCAGCGTTTAATGAACAGACAGCGGTGGATATTGATGTTGTCGATAATCCGGTCTCCGTTAACCGTCTAGAATGGGAGCATATTCAAAAGGTGCTCACCGAAAATGAAGGTAATGTGTCGGCGACTGCCAGAGCATTGGGAATGCATCGAAGAACATTGCAACGAAAACTGCAAAAGCGACCGGTAAAGCGGTAGTCTTTACATCGTCCTTGCCTCAACAATATATTGAAGGAATCGCGTTTAAAATCCTGCTAGGATATTCGCTTTAAACAGCATAGGCGGATCAAGCCCGCACTAAGTCATATTGATCTGGATTTTTTTATGAGTCGTTACTGGAGCTCGATTGTCAGTAAGCTGGACCCCTACGTGCCGGGTGAGCAGCCGAAGGTATCGAATTTAATAAAATTAAATACTAACGAAAATCCCTATGGGCCTTCCCCGGCTGTACTCAAGGTACTGCATGATGAAGCGACGGATGTTTTACGGCTTTATCCCGATCCCAATGCGGATGCGTTGAGATCAGCCATCGCCGATTATTACCAGATTCAACCAACGCAGGTATTTGTCGGAAATGGTTCCGACGAAGTACTCGCTCACACGTTTCAGGCGTTGCTTAAGCATAAGCAACCGATTTTATTCCCTGATATCACCTACAGTTTTTACCCGGTTTATTGTGGTCTGTATCAGGTTGAGTATGTGACGGTGCCCCTGACCAACACCTTCCAGATTGACTGGCAGGATTATATTCGCCCTAATGGGGGTATCATTTTCCCTAATCCGAATGCCCCGACGGGTTGCGGGTTACCGCTAAGTACAATCACTAAATTATTGGAAAAAAATACCGAGTCCGTTGTCGTTGTTGATGAGGCCTATATTGATTTCGGCGGGGAATCTGCAGTAAGCCTGATTCAACAATTTCCCAATCTGTTGGTGATTCAAACCCTGTCAAAATCCCGTTCGCTAGCGGGACTCAGGGTAGGTTTCGCCCTGGGAAACGAAAAGCTGATTGAGGCATTGGAGCGGATAAAAAATAGCTTTAATTCCTACCCCTTAGGCCGATTGGCCATCGTAGGAGCCGTGGCCGCGATGCGAGATAGGCACTATTTTGAAGAGACCTGCAAAAAAATTATTACGACACGGGAAAGGCTGGCGGAAAATTTAACCGGTTTAGGTTTTGAAGTATTACCCTCCCAGGCGAATTTTTTGTTTGTCCGTCATTCAAAAAAGGATGCCTCGCAACTGAGTCAGGCACTTAGACGGCATTCGGTTATTGTCCGTCACTTTGCCCGCGAGCGGATAGACCAGTTTTTGCGTATTACTGTGGGTACCGACCAAGAGTGTGATCGTTTGGTTGCAGTGTTGAAAACAGTCGTTGGATAGTCCTTAGGAATTTGTTGGCTTAGTAACAACAACCCAACCGCTGCTGAATGGGCGGACATTTCATTGAGCCAAAGGAACAGAAGAGACAACAATCCCCAGCCTTTGGCTTTAAAAGGCCATGGCAGGCTTCACACTCATAAAAGTATAGGCAAGCATCTGTCGGCATCACTTCCGCTTTCTGATGGCCGCATTTCGGGCAAGTGATAATTGATTCGAGGATAACCTTGCTCATATAAATCATATGCTGGGAAGAATTGGAACTGCGGTGTGTCTATAAGACCAAATTTTAGAGAAAGGGTTTGAGTGATTTTAAGTTTTTAGGGCAATGAGGAAGAGCAAACTGCTCGGTATAATACAAAAGACGATAGGAATTATCGCAACAAGCAATTTCCAGCAGTTAAATCGGCGCGAGGTAAAAAAGGCAATCGGAGAGGGCGATAGCAACATTTTTGGTGATCATAAAAAGTTTTAAATCCTGCTTTGTAATAAGGCAGTTGCCTTGTAATTCAAAATAATGGCTGACATGGTCGTAACCTCGGGCGTCGCGTGCCACCAGTGAAGCCAAACCTTTTGCGCCGAGCCAACCAAGATTAGTGCCCCGACATATGGGGCCGAAGTTATAACGTTCAACGTCCTGATGCAGGGTGATATCGGCACCTTCCACGGCGGTATTGGCAAAGGCAAGTCCAGTACCCTCAATCAGTTCGACCCGAATAGGGTGTTGGTAAAGGTCAATATCGCTGGTTTTCTTCTGGTCTATGCCATCTTCAAAAAGATGTGGGGTGAGGGCAAACCGCTTAAACCCCTCATACGCCAAAGTGTGTGCTTGAGGGTCGTGTGCGCCACCGCATTCAATAGTAGTGATTGAAAAATCACCTTCGTCAAAGTCCATGAGAGAGCCCAGTCTTAAGTCCGTAACCACTAATCGATTGGTGAAAAGTGTGCTAACGGCAATGTGTTTCTGATTGAGCTCGGTGCTGATGGCAAAGGAAGGACCCGCGCCAGAGGTATTGTGAATATCGATCACTGCTTCCGGCTGAACACTGGTGATACGATGCAGCAGATCAGCGGCGATGAGGCCTTCCTCATCGTTATAGGGTGGCCGGAAACAGCGGTTGAGATCACGCCTTCCGGGCACCATACGGTGATGGAATCGGGCTGGGGGATGTTTGGCAGCACTGACTGACCCGAGAAAACAATAGAGGTCGGTAGCTGGGGTTTCGTGAGAGAGAATCCATTGATGTATTGCGTACAGGCCAGAGGGCTCATTACCATGCAAGAGAGTGGTGACAACACGGCATCGGGTATTATCTTCTCCTGGGAAATAAATCCAGGTAGGACATTCCAGCTGTTCTAGAAACTGTTCGAGGGTTTCGCCAATCTCATCACTCTGGGGGGCTTCCCAGTAGTGGATGGGATAGGGTTGTTGACTCATTGCATGCTCCATTGGTGCACGGGTTTGCCGCTATAAGCCTGTGTTAGATAGCAGTTTAACATGGCGGTTAATGCCTCATCTCTCTTCATTTTCTGTTCATAATGTTGCAGTGTCTTTAATTGCCAGCGGGCGCCAGTGATTCGTTTGTCCAAACGTTGTTGAATAATACCTAGCATCAGATCGATTTCTTTCGGGTCGACCTCCAGTTCTTCCAATCCCTGTTGAGCCAATGGGATGAGCTGTTGGATTAACCGTTGTGCTGATGATGTTTTTAGCTGATGGTTTTTTCCCGGCCACAGGAGAGGCGCATCGAGGCCCAATTCCGCAGCACGATAGAAGTTTGTTTTCACCCGATTAAAATCGATCAGCGCGGTGTATTCTTTCATTCGATGGCTTAAGGCTTTGGTCAGGCCAACCAAAAAGGCACCGCTAGCCGCCATATCGATTGGGCTGGGACCACTAGGTAACGCACGCAATTCAATACGCAGGTGGCCTCCTGAGGCTGGGTCGTAGATTGCCCTATTCCAATGCCAAATGGTGCCGTGGTGAAGACGAAGCTCAAATAATGTAGGTGAAGTATTGGCCGTTAATTTTTCTTCTGTGCCTAATTCTGGCAAAAGAACCTCAAAGTCATCGACTGATCGTTGAAAGAGCTCGAAGGCACTTGCTTTCACCCAACCGCTGCCCAAGCCGGTGCGCGCGGTTCTGTGTTCGACGATTTCGCAGGACTTTCGCGTCTCTACCGCTTGTTTGAAGAGCGGGATTCGGGTTTCTTCCCAGAGCCGGTGACCCAGAAAGAGGGGAGAATTAGTGCTAATGGCTAAACCCAGAGCAGTGGCCATCTGGGCGGCATTGTAGCAGTCGGCAAATTCCTTCGGATTGACGCGAAGATGGATCTGGAAGGAAGTGTTTGCACCTTCAGCGTTAAGGTTGGGCAGGGTTAAAAAAAGCGGATCTGCGCCCTTGATGTTTATTTCGAACGGCCCTTCATGCATTCCTTTTATGGTTTCAGTTAATACCCTGTAGCGAACAAAATCGCTCATGGCTGCCTGGCTGATATCCTTTTGCTCTAACGTGGGCAAAATACCGATTGCTACAGTCCGAGTGGCCAAGGGTTCAGCGATGCGATTCAGCCATGCCAGTTTGGCGGTAATTTCTTGAGCGATGATGCTAAAAGGTGAGCCCGCAGCGGCCAGGGGCGATAGATTATATTCCAGGTTATATTGATTGAGCTCAAGTGTCAGTTGTGGATCATTGGCGAGTTCGAGGATTTTTTGGTTAATCCACTTAGCCTTACCTTGGGGGTTAATCAAGGAGAGTTCCAGCTCGGCCCCTAAGGAGAATTTCCCTAAGCCAAATCCTGGTTGATGGAGTAGTATTGATAGCTGAGACAGGTTTTGCTGCAGACGAGATGCAAATTGCGCATGGTCTTCATCAGTAAAGTGACTTTGTTGAATAGATGATCCCATAGTGGCTTCCCAAGGTTATTGAGAAAAGCGGTTTTATCTGAGCTTTTATACCTGATTAAATACAAAATATCATGGAGTAATTCGAAGGGAGAAGTGATATGGCTTCGAAAGGTGCGGTGGCCGCAGGTCATCCATTAACAGCCAGGACTGCAAAAGAAGTCTTGGCGGTGGGTGGGAATGCCTTTGATGCGGCTGTTGCAGCACATTTTACGGCCTGTGTCGCTGAGCCAGTATTGGCATCGCTTGGCGGTGGCGGTTTTATGCTAGCGCAAACCGCAATGAGAAAATCCCGGCTTTATGATTTCTTTGTACAGACACCCCGACGAAAATTAAAGGCACAGGATATCGATTTTAAACCCATAGTGGCTGATTTCGGTGCGACACGACAGGAGTTTCATATAGGTTTGGGTTCGGTGGCTACGCCAGGTACGGTCAAGGGCCTGTTTGAAATCCATCGTCAGCTGGGCCGTATGCCGATGCGGGAGCTGGTCGCGCCAGCAATTGACCTTGCGCGAGCTGGTGTTACGCTGAATAACTTTCAAAGTTATATCTTTGATATTGTTTCTCCCATTTTACTGGCCACATCCGAGTCAGAAAAGATATTTACAGGGGGGCGAAGCCGGGAGTTATTAAGGGCCGGTGAAACCATCTATTTTCATCAATTAGCTGACACCCTGGAAGCGTTAGCCAGTGAAGGGGCTGAGCTTTTCTATCATGGAGAGATTGCCCATCAATTGGTTGAGCAGGGTCAAGCCGGTGGGCATTTACGATTGGAGGATTTAACGCATTATGAGGTATCTGTTGACAAACCGTTGGAATTTGATTTTCGGGGGCATCAGATCTATACCAATCCGCCACCGAGTTCGGGAGGCGTACTCATCGCTTTTGCACTCGGGTTATGGACGTCATTAAAGGGCAATCCACAGTTCGGTGATTTTGAACACTTGGCGTTATTGATAGAAATTATGAGCGCGACCAATCAGGCGCGACTGGATACACAGCTTGAATCTGGGTTGGGAATGTCAGGAGGAGATTTATTCGAGAGCACTTTAATGCGACGTTATCGTCAGCAGGTGTTGGGACGCGCAAAGGCCCTGCGAGGCACCACCCACATCAGTGTGATTGACCAATGGCAGAACGTGGCGACAATGACCGTCTCTAATGGTGAAGGTTGTGGCAGTATTGTTCCGGGTACAGGTATTATGCTTAATAATATGTTGGGGGAAGAAGACTTAAATCCCTCTGGTTTTCATTGCTGGTCTGAGAACGAGAGGATGACATCGATGATGGCGCCTAGCATTATCAACCGTCATGATGGAGCGATCGTTGCCTTGGGTTCAGGCGGGTCCAATCGTATCAGAACAGCGTTGTTACAGGTCATGATCAACATGCTTGATTTTAATAGGGGCTTGGATTGCGCTATTCGTCAACCACGAGTTCACTATGAAAATGATTTTTTGTCTGTTGAGGCGGGATATGATTCCGGTGTTATCAACAGGCTATTTGAATGCTTCAAACAGCATAAACTGTGGGAAGAGGTTAATTTATTCTTTGGTGGTGTCCATGCAGCGATGGTAACGGAAGGACAATATCAAGCGGTAGGAGATATCCGCCGAGGTGGAGTCGGACTTTAAAACCTCAGGAGATATATCCTGTTTTGCCTGCCTCTAGGGCAAAAAAATACCCCTCATTTGAGGGGTATTGAGGTTTATTTTTGGGTTTGCTCAGGTTTTTGTTCCTGGGCTTTATTTTGCTCTTGCTTTTGTTCCTGATCTTTTTTTGGTTCGGTCGCTTGACCGCCACAACCACCACAGCAGCTCATATTCAATTCCTATCATTGGGTTAAAAAATAATTTGGTTTTAAAGTTTAACTTAGAATAGTGTTTAACGATTTGACCGAGATCACTAATATTTCTCTTTCCATAGGAAGATACTTAAGGCGCAATAATAAGCCCTGGGTCATTGTTGCACTTGTCAGTTGGGGGTAGAGTGTTTATTTAAGTTACCAGCTAATCGAATGGGTTTGTGGTATTGAGTATGGGACAGCTTATTTTATGTTTAGCGGGTTGTTGAAAATCTATCTGTGTGGCCGATACAGCGTTAAAAATGACATTAAAATGCCCATTTGTTTTACTAAATTCTGCTTTTTAAGCCATTATTGCTTTGTCCCGCCTACCTCGAAAACATTTTTTAACATCCCATTAGGAACCCGTTTGCCTAATCTGTTTTGCAATAGCGTTTTAGCCAGTGAGCGGTGTATATAGTATGGGGGCTGGTCGACTAAAGCGGTGGGCGAGTTCTTTAAAACGTAATGTCTATGGGCTTTATTTTGCATCCCGAGACCCTAGGGTTCCGGTATTTACCAAAATAATTATTGGAATAGTCCTAGCGTATGCTTTGAGCCCCATAGACTTAATCCCAGATATTATTCCGGTAATAGGTTATCTGGACGACTTGGTTTTATTGCCACTGGGTTTTTGGTTAGCGATCCGCCTTATCCCACGAGAGGTATGGCAGGAGTGTCAATTATTGGCAAGTCAGCAAGTCAAAGATCTTCCGTCCAATTATGCAGCTGCCATGGTGATATTTTTTATATGGTGCGTGGCAATTATTGGATTTTTCTTTTGGCTCAGGTCGATGTTGAAGGGTGAATAAAGGCTTCACCCTTCAACTAATTTTTTGCCTAACCGGGTCGGCCATCAGCCCGCGTGGTTACCAGCATCGGGGCATAGTAGTAACAGTAAATACCGTAGCCGAGTATCCAAAGCACTCCGGCGGTACCGATAGCCCAGCCGGATGTTTCTGGGAACCAGCCGGGGAAAATGACTCTCACTAAAGCACCACTGAGGACAAAAACATAGGCTAACGAGATCAGAGCGGGCGGCTTTAATGGTCTGCCAGTATGGCCCAGCGTTACGCGGGAAATCATTGCGAGAATCATTCCTCCCATGGCCCCAGCAGTAAAGCAATGTAATGCCGCACTCAAGTTCTTCATATATCCAGCACCGTAGAGGGTGAGAGCAATGAAGCCTAAGGGAATAAAGGCATAGGCTAAATGCAATGACCAAAGCAATGGAATCTTGGCGCAGTGTTGTCCGCCCCAGCGCGAGAAACGCCAGCCATTGGTAACGGTAGCAATGGCACTTAACAACACTAACAGAGTGTTTGGAACCCGATTAAAACCAATAAAGGCAATGGAAACGAGCAAAATGATACTGGTAAGACTGGTGATTTCCAGCCACTGAACGGGGGCTTTTCTTTCAACACCTGCACCATTGGCGGTAAAGAAAGGTATAACGCGACCGCCAAGAATCGAGATAATCAGTACAAACATCATAATTGCGCCATGTAATGAGGTTTGCGCAACTAATGGTTGCTCGGTGACGACGCCCCAGTGACTGACACCATTAAGTAAGGCTAAGAGCGCTAGAATGGGAACAAACATCAGATTACGCCACTGCCTTGCTCTGAGTACCGGATAGGCCATTGCAATCGTTGACAGTATCAGGAAAAGCAGGTCCCCGACCATGACGAGCCAGTAGGGAAGATCGGCACCAAAGGCCAAAAGTAGTCGTCCAAGCAACCAGGATGCAGCCAGCCCAATGAGTGGTTTGCCTCTGATTCCTATTACCCCAGTCCAGGTTTGTACTGCCGTAAGCAGGAAACCAACGACGATAGCAACGCCAAAACCAAAAAGCATTTCATGCCCATGCCACCAGATAGGACCACCATAGGGGTGCCAATTGGAAGGGTTTAGCCAAAAATAGGACCACCAGGCAATAACAATAATTGAAAATAATGTTCCGCCGAGAAATAGAGGGCGAAAGGCCAAGCGAAAAAGAGGGAGTATCGCAAGTGCAATACGATTGTCATCAATGTTCAACGACATGTGTCAATCCTGCCTATTAAAAGCGCTAATTGTGCAGGATATTCCCACAAGGTAACAGGGGGGCTTCTTTAGAATTAAGGAAAATCGTTTAAATTTTGATGAGGCTCAAGGATTATTCCACGATTTTTATCCACTCTCCTGGTTTTGGCTCCCCTTTAGGGTAATCCCCATTCAAGAGGCGTAGTTGTTGTTCGGCATACTTCTCGATTTTGCTGGTTTTTGCTAAAGAAGCATAGCGAGTTGATGAGGTAGCCTGGATATATTTGATTTTCATGCCAGCAGCCAACTTAAACTCATCAGGATTCATGGGGCGAAAGCTTTTGATGGAAGCGAGAAAAAAAGGATCATAGTTTAATGTTGTTTTGGGTTTACGGTTGACGCCACTGAAATAGAAGGCCTGATCTTTATAGAAGATGACAGCCACTCTGACCGGTCCACGTTTTTCGTTGGCAGCAACAATGCCGGTGTAACCACGAAGGCCATATTGGTCCAATATCTCGCCATCTTTAAGGTTTTCTATTTTGAGGCGATCTTTGATAAAGGACTCGGGAGTTAAGGAACCGAGATCACCCTGCACCTGCATTTGCAGGAAGGCATCCTGTGTGTTGGGATAGGAGACCAAAGTGTTAGGGGAGTTTTGGAATTTCCAATTACTTGGGAAAGCCAGAGAGAAGTCCATCGCTTTATGATAAAAACGGCTGCCTCGCCTGATTCCCTGCTTGTCGCTTTCGCCGAACTCAATCCCTTCCAGGTGCGCACGGAAATTTCCGATAAAGGTTTCTTTTTGGGCATCTGCCAGCTTGCCTGCCTTGCCCACTACCTCCTGGAGGCGGGTATCATTTCGCGGGTGCGAGGCAAAGAGGCCGTGGTAACTTTGTACTTTTCCGCCTTCCTCGCGTGCCTTGAATTTTGAAAACTGTTCTTGATCCTTAAGAATACTGATGACCTCTACCATCGCCTGTGGATCGTAACCGCTTTTATAGAGGTACTCAGCACCAAGGCTATCAGCTTCAAGTTCATGGTCACGGCCATATCCGCTGACGAGTGCGGCTCCGGCAACATTGGAAAGATCCCCGATAGCGCTGCTGCCTGTCCCGACCGCCAATACCGTTGAGACGATACTGGCAGCAGTGCCAGCGCTGTGCTGTCGCACCTGATGACGTGCTGTGACATGCCCAATTTCATGGCCAAGAACGGCCGCTAGTTGTGCCCCTGTATTCAGGTAGGTCATGAGACCGCGATTAATATATATATAGCCGCCGGGTAAGGCGAAGGCGTTAATGTCTGGAGTAACAATAATAGTAAAAGTGTACTTTAAATTGTTTCTATGGCTGTTGGCCGCCAACTTCTGACCTACAGAATTAACATAGGCTGTG
>JAIPFG010000084.1 GCA_021736745.1 Pseudomonadales bacterium | reverse complement strand
GTTATTATTTTTTAATTCCGCTTTGCGCCTCGTGTGGTGCACATGCCGGACAAAGTAATAACCTGAATCCAAATATCCAATCGGGCAGCGATCAGGTTGAACAGGATGTCATCCGCTGGCGCCATCACTTTCATCAAAATCCAGAGCTTTCCAACCGCGAGTTTAAAACGGCGAAAAAAGTTGCGGATATGCTCTCTAAGTTTGGACTTGAGGTCACAACAGGTATCGCCCATACCGGAGTTGTTGGAATTTTAAAGGGCGGAAAACCAGGCCCGGTTGTCGCTTTGCGCGCTGACATGGATGCATTACCCGTAGAAGAAAAGACTGGGCTACCCTTTGCTTCCACCGTCAGGACTCAATATCTCGACCAGGAGGTCGGTGTCATGCATGCCTGCGGACATGATGCCCACATTGCTATTTTACTGGGGGCTGCAAAAGTACTCGCAGATATGCGGGAGCAAATCCCGGGTACCGTTAAGTTTATCTTTCAGCCCGCTGAAGAAGGAGCCCCGCCCGGCGAGGAAGGCGGCGCTAAGCTGATGATCAAAGAGGGTGTCCTGGAGGGGGACTACAGGCCGGAAGCAATATTTGCTTTACACGTGTGGCCGGGCGAAACCGGTGGTATCAAATACCGAGAAAAGGGTGCTATGGCGGCATCGGATCGTCTTAAAATTGTAGTGCGGGGCAAACAGACTCATGGTTCCTCGCCTTGGGCGGGAGTAGACCCTATTATTGTTTCAGCTCAGATAATGTCCGCCCTACAACTCATTCCCAGTCGACAGCTCAACATCACCAAAGCGCCTTCAGTCATTACCATCGGCAGTATTCACGGGGGAGTCAGAGGCAACATTATTCCAGATGAAGTCACCATGATGGGAACCATTCGCACCTTTGATATGGAGGTACGTAAAGAACTGCTCTCACGACTCCGAAAAACAGCGGTTGCCATCGCCGAAAGTGCCGGAGCAACCGCTGAAGTCAGTATCGACCCTTATGCGCCAGTAACTTATAACGACCCTGCACTCACCGCCAAAATGCTACCTTCACTAGAGAAAGCGGTGGGCAAGGAAAATATAGCGGAAAGTCCTTTAGTGATGGGCGCAGAGGATTTTTCTTATTTTCAGGAAAAAATCCCGGGCCTCTATGTGTTTCTTGGCGTTAAAAAAGAAGGCGTTTCTGTTGAGCAGTCCGCGAGTAACCATAGCCCATACTTTTACGTCAATGATCGCGCCCTGAAAAATGGGGTTCGCACCTTGTCTACATTAGCGCTGGATTACTTAACAGAGGCTCAATAACCATCGGGAAGCATCAAACATATTGGTCTTATCGCGACGAACATGCTCGCACGGCACCGGGATCATTGACTAAGGGTTTCAAATATTGATGACATGATTTGAGATAGGCGACATCTTCGGCACACATGCCCTGATAGCGTGTTGAGGGATCTACCTCAAGGAGCGCAACGATCGCAATGGCCGTTTTTTCAAGATTATTCTCGGCCGTAGCCATTAACTCCATTGTGGAACAGTGCTCACAGTACTTTTTAATCGCCCACTTTCTTAGGCTGGATTTTGGAATAATCTCTGACATACAACACCCTGAAAACATCTGGATAACAGATTGCGTCATTAGCATAAATTGCTTCTATCCCCACCCTTAATTACAGCAAATTAAATGCCATAAAAAAAATATACCGCCTTTACAGTAGGTTAGCACCAAACTCCTGATTTATCCTGTAATGAATGTAAAAATATTTGACCAAAACTCACAATGAATGACGATTGATGGTATTTCGGCTTAACCATTTACCAAGAAACTTGTCCTACGCCTAACCAAACCAACCAAGCTGCAGAGAAGTCATATAATAGAAAGTCCCCGCAAAAATACTTAACAGCGAATGACCCCGCCAAAGGTGTATA
Organism: Pseudomonadales bacterium; assembly: GCA_021736745.1. GTDB lineage: Bacteria > Pseudomonadota > Gammaproteobacteria > Pseudomonadales > IMCC2047 > JAJFKB01. The sequence goes on along the minus strand of JAIPFG010000084.1, from coordinate 8,457 downwards.
ACGGTTGTTAATAGGAGAGCACTCAATTCATTGAAGCCGTAGGGTGAATGGGCGAAATCAATTGTTTTAAGACAATAAAGCACTAACAGCGTCATCATCGCCGGAGGCATATATTGCCCAAGGTGCAACAGTAAGGGGTGGTCTTTTTTATCATGCAAGGCGATGAAGGGAATCACTCTTGTAAAGAATGTCACGACCATCATCACCAGAATGACAGCTAACAGGTAAGTGTTTTCTCTCATAGCGCTTCACCATTGAATGATTTTTGCGCCATCAAGAGCAGGAGAGTTAACCCAATCGAAATCAATAACATTTGTTCTTTAAAAAAGAACAAAGCAAATATTCCACTCAAAAGCGCGACGATAAATGGAAAGGCCTGTCGCAGCTTTTTAGCCTGTTCAATCAAGAGCACAACAAAAAGCGCGGTTAGGGTAAATTCCATACCTGTCGCGTCAAAATCAACCGCTTCACCGATAAGTGCTCCGATGGCACAACCTGACACCCAATAGAAATGATTCCATGCGGTCAGCGCCAAATAATACTGTTGTTCATCTCCCGCATCTGGTGAGTGTGAGCTCGTGACCAAAGAGTAGGTTTCATCAGTCAATCCAAATATCAAATAGAGTTTTGCCAAGCCTTTGGCCCGGTAACGGTCTAGCAACGACACCCCAAAAAACAGATGACGCGAGTTAAGAATGAAGATGGCAACAGCTACTTCCAGCAACGAGGCCTGCGCAGCAAGCAAACCTAACGCCATAAACTGGGCAGCTCCTGCATAGACAAGCAACCCCATCAGCGGTGAAAAGTACCATTCATAACCGAGGTTTTGAAATAGAATACCAAAGGCTATTCCCATCGGAATATAGCCGAACATGACCGGCGTTGATGCTTTTAATGCTGAAACAAAAGTAGACAAATGACAGGCCTTTCGGTTATTTCATAACGCGACTGGAAGAAACGGGGATAATGCTTTCAATCCAAAGGAGAATCAACCATATCCAGGGAATATTATTGATGCTCAGTTACGAACGAATCAAAACTCCCGGCATTGAATCCCTTTGTGATGAACTTTAAACTGGTATAGAGTTGCGCCCTGGAAGTCCTTATCCATGAGAAGGACATAACATTAGAGTAAACTAACCGCATGACGAATGAATGCCCCGTATTGGCGCTAACCAAGGCGCTCATTTCTAAACCTTCCGTAACTCCAAATGATCAAGGTTGCCAGGAGTTAATGATTGAACGACTCGAAAACATCGGTTTTACGATAGAACGTTTACCCTTTGGCGAAGTCGATAACTTTTGGGCGATACGAGGGGAGTCAGGACCAATCCTGGCATTTGCAGGTCATACCGATGTCGTCCCGGCAGGTCCTATTGAACATTGGTCATCCCCTCCTTTTGAACCCACTATCCGAGACGGGTATCTTTACGGACGCGGTGCTGCTGATATGAAAGGAAGTTTGGCCGCAATGATCGTCGCCGCAGAACAATTTATTCGACAGACTCCTGACCATAAAGGCAGGCTCGCCTTTCTGATTACCAGCGATGAAGAAGGGCCCTCCGTTGACGGCACGCTAAAAGTGGTGCAACACTTAAACGCACGAAATGAACAGATTACTTGGTCCGTGGTGGGTGAGCCATCAAGTAGTGAAACCTTGGGCGACACCATTAAGAATGGTCGCCGTGGCTCATTAGGTGGCCGTTTGCTTGTACATGGTATTCAAGGCCATATTGCCTATCCTCAGAAAGCACTCAACCCCATCCACCAAGCCCTAGCCGCGCTTGACAAACTGGTTAACACTCCCTGGGACCAGGGTAATCAATTCTTCCCTGCGACTTCTTTTCAAATATCCAACATCAATGCGGGCACCGGTGCCACAAATGTCATACCTGGGCAATTGGAATTATTATTCAATTTTCGCTATTCCACCGAAGTTACCGCAGAACAACTCATGGCGGCAACCGAGTCTATTCTCAAAGAACACAAGCTTGACTATAAGCTGGATTGGACTCACTACGGCCAGCCCTTTTTGACGGCGGCGGGCAATCTCGTCGACGCGGCACAACAAGCGGTAGCCAGCATTGTTGGCATTCAACCTAACCTTTCCACCAGCGGCGGCACATCAGATGGACGGTTTATTGCTCCGACCGGAGCGCAGGTAATAGAACTGGGACCCTGTAATAGTACCATCCACAAAGTCGATGAATGTGTCAACATTGACTCACTCAGCCTGCTCTCTCTTATTTATCAAAAGATAATGGCGGCACTGTTACCTGAGCATTAGAACCTGTTGTCATTAAAGTAATTACGGGAATCAACCATGCCGAAACAAAAAAAGGAGCCATCAAGTCGAGTAATGGTTTGGTTGCACCGGCGTGGAGAAAACCAGAAACAAAATTTTCTCCTACTCATCATTGGCGCTGGTACATTTTTCTTCGGTGCTGGCATTATTATTTGGGCTGACAACAGTATTGCGCCATCGGTAGAACAAGAAATAATAGCGCTTGCCGGTACCCTTTTATCTCTCACAGGAGTATTGACGGCGCTACTTGGCTATCTGGGTTTAAGTTTATTCCGTTTGATTAAATTTTTTCACACCGACTAAGTGACAGCCCCTATGATGACGCCTATCAGCGTTTGACTGATACATCTTCAGCTTGCAAGCCCTTATCTCCCTGTGCCACTCGAAATTTAACCGTCTGACCTTCATTCAGAGAACGCCGTCCACTCCCACGAATTGAGCGATAATGAACAAAGACATCCTCTCCATTACTACGGGTAATAAAACCAAAACCTTTGGCTATATTGAACCATTTGACTGTGCCTATCTCACGGTTACCATCATCTTCAGTTTCACTCTCGTCATCGATGTTATTGTCGGACAAGTTTCCCTCTACCGCCTTAATACTGGAAACCCCCATGACAAAACACCCCACAAAGGCAAGGCAATAAATGGCTAAAAAATTTGCGAGGTTTGCCTCAGCCACTACATTTTCGGATAACCAATCGATGATAAAAGGCGATGGGATTGCGACTAAAAAACTAATTAAAATACTACGAATTACAATACTTAATATCATTACAAAACCTATTGGAGAAAAAATCTAGAAATATATCAGGTCCCTATATGCCATGTCTTTATTCGGATGGTTTGGCATCGTATGCAAAGTAACCACTATAGGCCCAAGCCTAATATAAACATACGCCATCATCCCGATTCAAGTTGATTTTCTCGAAACCATGATAAATCGTATAACCAGCACCAAACCAGCAACTGTTAACTGTAAATTCTTGTGCCTCTACCAGATTCAGAGCCTAAATATTTTTATCAACCTCCTACATTTCTATTAGTCTTCTAGAGGAAATTTGAATATTGAACTATATTTTACACAGCGTAACCCCACGCCCATTCTATTTAAGGCAAAAAAATGAAGTACGACGAAGATGCGACACAAGCTGCCCATTATTTGAGGGAGGCGATACCTCTTATGGTCAAATATGGTATTCACCCCAACCCTCGCAACTTTGCCCTTTGGTATACCTACGTTTCACAACGCACACCGGATTTAAACCAGGAGCTTGATCAAACAATTGACCAATACAACACTTGTCCAGCCGAGATCAGCGCCGACCTTTTTCGACGCTATGTCATTGATGATGAAGTCGATTTTGCCCAACAGGTTCAACAAAATCTAGCAAAGATTATCAATCATCTATCAACGCAAACAGAACATACGTTGAGGGATAAACAGGTGTTCGAAAATCATTTACACCAGGGCTTAGAGGAGCTTCAATCCAGTACAATTGATGGAAGTATCGAAAAAGTCATTTTTAACCTGATTGAACATACTAAAGATGCTACCAAAGTTGCTGAGCAATTTCGGGGAGAAATTGATAAGGCTAATTCTGAAATTGAAGAGTTACGGCGTGAACTTAACGAACTGGCTGAACAAGCATCTCTCGATGCCCTCACAGAACTGAGCAATAGAAGATCTTTTGACAAAGAAATAAAACGTCTGGCATCTGAAGCACAAACCAACAGCGCCCCTTTGTCCCTGTTGCTTACCGACATCGATCATTTTAAAAAGTGTAATGACACCTATGGACATGTCATTGGCGATAAAGTACTTCAATCCTTCGCACAAATGCTGACTCATGTCTGTGCCGAAAAAGGTTTCCCGGCTCGTTTCGGTGGAGAAGAGTTTGTCGTGTTGTTACCAAACCACTCTTTAAATCAAGCGTTGGAGGTTGCTGAAGAAATTAGGCGCGTCACTCAAAATATGAAAATCAAACAACGCGGTCTTGATCAGGAAATTGAGCGTATCACCACATCGGTTGGGGTTGCACAGTATCAACCCAGTGAGGACCTACAGGACTATATCGGACGAGCAGACAATGCACTCTACCAGGCAAAGGAAGGGGGTAGAAATAGAGTTGTGGCGGCCGACTAGCTCTGTTTCATCGCTCAGCCGCTTTTCCTCTAAAGATTCAATCAGGGTAAAACGAGCGCCAACCAAATTAGCAGTTAATGGCCGGCGCTTTGTGATTATTGCTTCATATGATCCATCATACCTTCCATTTTAGACTCCGCTTCTTCCTTCATCGCCTGAGTTTCATCTTCCGCATCGGAAACCATGTCATCGAGCGCCTCTTCACCCTCATCAAGTGTTTCTGACATTTGATCTTTCGCCGATTCAATCATTTCACTGGCTGAATCCTTAGCCTCATCCATGAGAGCGCCAGCTTTCTGATCCATTGTCGGTGCTGACGACTTAGCGGCCCCAGCATCACTCGAATCCTTATCAGACCCACATGACACGATTATTGTTGTAAAAAAAACTGCCATTAAAAGTTGAACGACTTTTTGACTAATCATAACTTTTCCTTTCTCTCGATTGATGAATGAACTGTTATTCTTACATCTTCCAACTAGGCGTACATTTGTAACACTTTTAAATCCGCTTTCCAAGCAAATCCGTATAGTAAACTTATTCAAATCAAGTTGTTAGATAGATATCGAAACGACTTGCCTTACCTTTAAGACAAACTTGCGGTCTCATGTCAGCTAGATTTGGTGCAGTTCGAGGCCGCTTCACAACCACTCTCTTGCTTGCCTTTTCCAGCGCCGGAACTAATAACTTTTCACCGCCATCATCAGGTTTAAGCAGTTGTTGCAAAACCTGCATATCCTTTTTTACCTTTGCCGACTTTTTTCGCACAGGAAACATGGGGTCCAAATAGATGACTTCGGGCCTGTTCTGTCTTTCTATCGTCCGAAAAAATGACACAGCCTCCATTTCATGCAGATGCATTAACGCAATAATTGAGGCCGTATCCGGATCCAGTTGGGCGCGTTCCAACCCGGACTTTAGCATGAGCGCAACAATTGGGTTTTGTTCTAATAGCGTTACCTGACAACCCAGAGATGCCAAAACAAAGGCGTCTCGACCAAACCCCGCCGTTGCATCAATCACTGTTGGGAAGTAGCCCGTTTTCATCCCAACGGCCTTGGCAATCAACTCTTTCTTCAGCGCCATATGATGTTTCCGATAACCCATAGCACCGGAGATAAAATCCACAAAGACAGGGTTAACTGAGTAGGGTCCTCCGAGCTTAAGCCCGATGCCTTCCGAGCCAATCCAAAGCAATAGATCATTCGGGTTTTCAGCGATATTTTCTAATGGTACAACAGGCGCCTTTAGATGGTCCGCAATGATTTTCGCTTGTGCTTCCTGTGCAGAAGTTTCTGCCACGATTTTTAACATGAGGTTAATATTCTGTATGAATGCTTATTGCGAATTCAGACAAACAGATCAAGTCTGGCCAAATCGTGGAGACCTGCCGGTTCGGTAATTTCAGCGACCTGTTGATAGGCATTTCGCACGCGCTGATAGGATAAATTTTCCGATTCAACATGCAATGCTCTCAAATCAACACGTTCTGAGTGATAGAGTTTTATCGACTCATTACTTTCGAAGGCCACTGGCTGGGATGATGTGTTATGGCCACCTTGATCCTGTTGCTGCTTATTTTCCCTGCTCGCATTATTCGCCTGGAGACTCTCAGGATTGCGGCGAATAATGGGCAATGATGAAATAATTTTCATCGTCAAAGAGTAGCGCTTTTATATAGAAATAAAAACAAAATAATACCTAACACCAAACGGTAGATAACAAACGGCATCATCCCGATACGATCGATTACTTTTAAAAACCAACCGATACACAGGTAAGCACTGATAAACGAAGTCCCCAGCCCGATAAGTAAATTAGTCCAATCAATCAGATGATCTGACTGCAACAGCTCGAACAGTTTTAATAACCCGGCGGCACAGATAATGGGTATCGAGAGCAAAAAGGAAACCCGTGCCGCCGCCGTTCGATTAAGCCCCAGCATGATTGCGGCAGTCATCGTGATACCCGATCTTGACGTCCCCGGAATCAGGGCCAATGCCTGCGCCACACCAACGAAGAAGACATCCTTGAAGCTTAATTGAGCAAGCACTCTTTGATGCGACCCCATGCGCTCCGCGACATAAAGCAGCAGACCGAAAAATATCGTGGCGCTGGCAATAACCCACGTGCTACGCAAAAAATTTTCAACAAACCCATTAGCTAAAAATCCAGCCACCCCGGCGGGAATAGTCCCCAAAATAACAAACCACGCCAGACGGCTGTCTGAAGTGCGGACCCCACTCACCAGTGAATTACACCAGGCATACGCCATAGCCAACACGTCTTTTCTAAAATAGATAACCACAGCTGCCAACGTTCCTACATGTACCGCCACATCAAAGGCCAAACCTTGATCTGTCCAGCCTAAGAGTTGTGAAGGTAAAATCAGATGCGCTGAACTCGATATTGGCAGGAACTCAGTCAGCCCTTGTAATAAAGCTAATAGTATCGCCTGGGAAGTCTCCATAATCTCAACGCTGGGTGAATTTGGGAGATTTGCGCCATGCTGATTTTTCACGCATATAAACAGGCTGCGCCTGCTCTGGGCTAACAATCAGTCCACGATCAAAATCACGTAACGCCAGCCGGGCCACATCAAGAGCATGCGGATAACAGGAATGATATATCCGCGCCGCTTCCTGTTTTAATGAATCCGGTAGCGGAATTTCCTCCGCCCAGCCATCACCTACACCTACCCATTCAGTCCTGCTTTCCGATTCAAATTCTGAATACAGCTCTTCGGGTTGTGTCATATGCTCTTCACCTACCGGCTCTACTCCGCTTTCTTCAGCGTGAAAGCAGCCCCAATAAATTTCCTTCATGCGCGCATCCAACACTGAAATAATTTGAGTATCTTGATATTGTCGGTAAATCGCTTGCGCTAATGTTGCCAAGGTAGAAATGGGCACCAAAGGCAAATCCGCACCAAAGGCCAGTCCTTGGGCGACACTGGTAGCTATTCTGATACCGGTAAAGGAGCCCGGCCCTCGCGAAAAAGCAATCGCATCCAGATGGTTTAATTGGCAACCCTCCTCCGACAATAAAGAGGCAATCATGGGTAACAATTTTTGTGCATGAAGCCTAGGCATGACTTCATATTTTTCCATTATGTCACCATCGACAGCTAAGGCTACAGAGCACGCTTGGCTTGAGGTCTCAATCGCGAGAATTCGAGTCAGTAGCGGCTAGGCGATCTAAGTGAAGATGCAAATTTAAAGGCATTGTGCCAGTTTTTTATCCGAATCATTCGGTGTCAATACCCACAGGCCAGCATAACTGCGAAATAGCCTTAAATTTTTTCACTGAAATGGCTCCTCTTTGTTTTTTGTGAAAGCTTGAGGAATCAGTTAGCTCAGCCAGCAACTTATCACGCCCAACCTTGTATATCTCTGTCGTTTCATACCGATTATTCAATAAAACAAGTAAAAGCAAATCCCAATCAGCATCAAGATTAAGCTGCCCAACCCGTTGGCTTGTTTTATCCGAGTTAAAAATAACGCGCCCCTTCACCTGTACTTTTTTTTCACCCTCTTCAGACACCAGCAACGCATCAACCGCTCTGACCTGATTTTTGACTGGCTTCAGGCTAAGCAATTTGATGGCGTCAAACTTTGCCAGTTCCGCACTGACAGGTAAAGTGGCGCCTGTTGATTGGCGATACTCTGATGCTATCCGTCGGGTCTCATCCATTAATTTTTCGAGGTTATAAACTGGCATTGTCGTTTACTAAACAGGCGCCCAAAAGATCCAGCCGCTATATTAAAAGGTGTTGCAACGCAACGCCAGCCCGAGGGTGTCTTGATTGTGTGATTTTATCGCCATGACCAATAAAATTTGAGGGTATGAACAGAAGTGGCCTGAATGCCACAGATTTCATCTAAGGGGGCGATTAATTTTTTAAGACAACCCCCAGGACAACAGTATCATCCCAGGGGCTTATCCTAACCTGATTTGATGGGAGGCCGCGTTTAGCTGTCGCTTTTCTCCGCTGTAGGTGTTG
>JAIPFG010000083.1 GCA_021736745.1 Pseudomonadales bacterium | reverse complement strand
AAAGAGATATGATGCTGATGGGTTGTTCTCGCCTTGCTGATTTGAACGAGACGATGTTAGCGCTACGCCCTAGGTGCTGAGTATTTAGCCTCCCTTATCGGTGGCAATGGTTCCGAGCCTTACTTTTTATCCTTGAGCATATTGGCCAGATTGGCAAAGGGATTATGGGTAGCGGCGCTTTTAGTCGTATCAGCGGAGTGATCACCATAATCTGAATCAATGTAGCGCGAATGCTCATTATCGTGGCAATAAAGACACAACAACTCCCAGTTACTGCCATCAGAAGGGTTATTGTCATGATTGTGGTCACGGTGGTGAACGGTGAGTTCACGCAAGTTTTTATGAGTAAACTCGCGTGCGCAACGGCCGCATACCCAGGGGTACATTTTCAGAGCGCGCTCGCGGTATCCTTTCTCCCGCTCCTCTCGGGCGCGTCGAGCCTGAAGAACAACTTGATCAAGGTTACTTGGCGAGCGATGGGATGACATTGTCGTACCTGTCAATTTAACGGGCAGTTTTAAAGTTTCAGTTTATAGCAAAAAAGGGCGCTATAAGGCCCTTTTTTAATGTTCCCATAGTGATGCTTTCTTATTGCTCTTCCCAGAAGCGCCACCATTTCTTTCTTTGCTGACGCGCTTCCTGCCCTTTCTCAGAACCTTTGCCAAGCTCTTTCATTTCCTGCTCGGCTTTCTGGGATTTTTGTTTTTCCAAGCCCTTGATGTCATCGCTGTCTTTATCCGCTTTTTCACCTTTTATTTTTTGCTCTTTCAGTTTCTTTTCTTTTTTAAGCTTTTCCTTTTTCTGCTTCATGCCATCCATATCATCTGCTTCATCCCGGCCGCCTTTCGCTTTCATTGTCGCTGTATGCGCTTCCCGCTGTTCGCCGCTGGGCTTACTTTGGCCGGACCATTCGGGTTTTTCTGCCATCGCTGGTGCTGCCAGAGATAAGGCTAATAACATGGATAATAAAGGTGTTTTCATGAGCATTTACTCCATCGGTTTTGGATAAAATCATTTCGTCACAGGCAGTTAACAATCCCGTAACCTTTTCCTGGAAAGGGTGTTCTACTTCAAAATACAATGTTTTGCGAAATCTGCCGCTTCATTGGTAGTCCAATCCCCCTTAGGTTTCTCTTTCATTTTTGCGCACCAACGTTCGCTGCCAACCTCGGCACAGCCGGATAACAAAGAAAAGATGGCGACAGATAAGCCGACAATAAGGTTCTTCTTGATATTGTTCATATGCAATTCCCTTAAGCAGTGACAGAATATAATGATAAAACCTGCCGATCACCTCATGGAAGATAAACATCTGATCTTCGCTTTTATTATGCCGAGGATATCGGGAGGTTAAAAGCCGTAACAATAAAACTTATAAATCAAAAGCGTATTCTTATAGAACCAATGCAGCAAGTTCAGCTGTCAGTTCGGCTGCCGGTATTTCCTTACATCCGCTCACATTTTGGCCAGCCCAGAGAGGCGAAAAATCACTGCTGCCCATACTTTCAGCCTTTGCTCGAATTGGCGCAATAGCCGAGGTCGCCAACGGGAAGGCGGGTACCGTCCTGCAAATGGGGCCTATCTCTTCAATAACGCGATTAACGATGCCGCGGGCGGGGCGACCAGTAAAGAGATTGGTGAGTGCGGTCCGGTGAGCGGCGCCACTTTTTAACGCGGCGCGGTGTAATCCGCTGGTAGTTGACTCTGGGCAAAGCATATAAGCGGTGCCAATCTGGACCCCGGCAGCGCCCAGTTTCATCGCGGCGGCAACACCTTCCGCATCCGCAATGCCGCCAGCAGCGATGACGGGAATGTTTACCGCCTGCACCACCTGCGGTAATAGTGCGAATGTTCCAAGCTGAGTATTGAGATCTTCAGATAAAAACATGCCGCGGTGTCCGCCCGCGTCCAAACCTTGCGCGATAATGGCATCAACCCCTTTTGCTTCAAGCCAGCGAGCTTCTTCAACAGTGGTTGCTGAAGCGACTATTTTTGAGCCCCATTCTCTTACTCTGTTGAGCAGGTCCGTCGATGGCAAGCCAAAATGAAAGCTCACCACGGGAGGCTTGAACTCACCCACTATGTCGGCGGCCTCAGCGCTAAAGGGTGAACGTCCGGGACCTGCGGGAATGGCATTTGCGTCAATCCCAAAGGTCTCAAGGTAAGGTGAAAGCGTCGCCCGCCAAAGGGCCTCGCTCTCAATGCTCGGCGTCGGTTCAGAATGGCAAAAAAAGTTAAGATTGTAAGGCTTGGTCGTTAAATGCCGGATCTTTTCTAACTCATGACGGAGTTGTTCAAGGCTCAGCATAGCGCACGGGAGTGAGCCTAAACCACCGGCATTGGATACCGCCACCGTGAGAGCGCTATCCTGTACTCCCGCCATTGGTGCTTGAATGATGGGGAGTTCGATACCAAAGAGCTTTTGTAGAGTGATCATCTGATCTCCGTGTTATCCGGGGGGGGCTTAGCGCCAGCGGATGGATTTAAATATTTTTCCGCAGCGATCTATACAAAATAGGCATTCAGTATAGATCGCTTACGGCCAGATCCTATCGTTAATTTGTTGTTGGATGGTCAATTCCGGGTTAAGGTGCTGCCACGATATCCGCCTTCGTTGACCCAATAATTTCCAAAAGCTCTTGGGTCTCTTTTTCTGGTACCTTGTGCTGCGCAAGCACTTCTTTGAACAGGGTGGTCATACGATTCCATTCCAGCTCTGTAATGTTAAGACTGATGTGAGCTTCCTTCATTCCTCGGCCCTGATACAGGCACGGGCCACCAGATGCTTGGCAAACCATCGCGGTCACATGATACTTCAAATAAGCTGGAGGGACGCGTTTTCTGGCAGCATCGATAGCGGGATTGGCATTGAGAACCGCATCCGGCACAAGAATATCGATAAAGTCGTTAACGACTACTGAAATAGGTGCCAGACCACCTAACCGAAGGTAGAGGGATTGCTGAGTTTGCTCGGTAGTATCCTGTGCGAGTACTGTGTGATATCCGAAAAGTGCAAAGGTAATTAAAGCAAGAGCGTAGAAGTGATTTAAGCTGCGTGTGAACATGTTGGCTCCTTTCTACTGAGGGGGGACGCCGCCCTCTCTATTTAGTTGTTGAATAGCCCCGGCGCAGGCTTATCAAAACTGAATTCAATAGAGTTGTCCTGTCTTTATTCTGACGTCATGGCTCAAGTAATTGAGAGATAAAACCAAAAAATTATAATTAGTTGTTATGCGGTGGTGAGTATTTTGCCCGCACAAGCCCAGTGGCAAATGGCCTCGATAATGAAGCCGCACCGAAGTGGATTGGGACTGAACGTAAGTCATCAACTTGCGCATGGGCATGACGTCTTGTTTGAAGGGCTATTTTATCAAAATACGTCCTAACATCAGAGTTAATTCTGCAGTATTAGCGTCTAGTAAGCCGTGGGTGATAGTAACAAAGAACTGTCGGAATGGGTTCATCGCTCGCCACTATAACGAGGGAACAATAGACCCCGCTGAAATGGTTTGTCCTATGCATGAGCAATGCCCCTACGATGCCTGCGGCATGCTATGCCACCAGAGTTGGCATTTCTTACAAAAGTCCCCCTCGAACTCGGCCTTTAAAATCCCGTCGAGAATCATCCGGGGCAACGGATCGCCTGCCTTTCTCGCAATGAGGTTCGTGCCGGTGGATTTGGCCCAGATTTCAAAGAGTTCCTCCGACGCGACTTGATAAGTGACGTGCCAGTGGGCAATGCCGTCTGTTGGTGATGAGGCGAGAACCCGGTAGGACAAGCGCACATCTTCCTGGAGCTTCACGCGACGCCAGTATTCAGCAAGTTGTGCATGGCCCCGTTGAACAGCAAAGGGTGTGTTGTGGTACTCGCCATCAACAGCGAAGAGCGCCGAGAACATGGCATCATTTCTTTCCTCCCAGGCTGACTTATAACCCTGCATAAACTGTTCGATATTCATAGTGCTCCTCTTATGAAAAAACGTTACCCCAAAATGTTAACTTTATTAACCGCTGCCAATGAAAAATGAAAGTTTTATTTCCACCGAAACCGCACCGATAGGGTAGTCCAGGCCCGCTCCTTTTCAACGGCAATTGGCTGAATAACGTTAAAGTTCAGACTTCCCGCTTTTGGGTATCAGTTGGATTATCGTGTCGGGCACTCTCAGTTACCGCTAACTCATAAGTGGTGAATTTGCTCCCTAAGAATTCGCTTTTAAACACATTTTTAGAGATTTTACGTAAAAATTTATATTCTGGGCGAGTATAAAGGAAATGAATGAAAATCGTTTGATGCCCCAATTCTTTTGCCCAACCCATTAAGTCACGGAATATTGTTTTCCCCAGACCCCAATAACCATCATCCAGGACAATTGCAATTTCATATTTCTCATCTTCAAACTGTATGCCGCACCACCCAGCAAGCTGCCCATCGACAACGATGGCTCGCACTTTACAACCCGGAAAAGAGTCCACCTCAATTTTTGTCACTAGCCACGCCTTTACTGCCCCCTCATCAAATAACTGATGAGCTACCAGATGCTCTCTAATCTTTTGCTTGTTTAATAATGGCAGGAACTCTAAAGGGTTAACGTCGTTAATCTTTACGTATTCTATGCAGTTCATATCAGCTTCGATGATTGTTTGTCTATCGCTTGCGCCTGCCCACTGACAGAACGCGCAGCTTTTTAGTGATCAGAGTGGGGCGCATGGTTACTACCTATCAATAATCTACCAACGGTATCCGTGGTCTAGAAGGCAAATTAAATATTGCTCAGCGTGAAGCGACCTACTTTTTGGCGAAAGGGCAAGGTACCTTTCTGCCTCCCAATCGGCTCTATAGCGATCAGAGAGAATCATAGATAGCGTAAGTGTATCCGCGCGCGTTGGTTGAAAATATCTATCGATCTTCGCGTATCCAGGAAAGTAAGCATCCGAAGAGAAAAATTCCGTTGCATCCACCTTGCCTAAGCGCACTTTGTTTTTAGCGGATATCAGGGTGACTACTGCCCGGGATCGTTCCAGGCAAGCAAAGATATTTTGCAACCGGGCACCATAAGTTGCCCGAGAAGGTGCAGAAAGCGTACCCTCCCGTGGAGGGGTTTCCTCCTGGACAATCGGACTAAACCCTCGGCTACGCCACACTTGAATTTGGGCATACTGCAAGCCACCTTCACGGCCGCATGGTCTGACCAGAGATATGTCGGCATCAAGTTCGGCCGCCAGCTGACGGGCACGAACCTCCCAGGCAGTCTTGGTTGCGACGAAATATCCTAAGCCATCGACCCTCGATAACACGAGATCTGCGTTTGGAACCTCGGCCCCGGTCGACTGTTCAACGTCTTTGCAGTGTCGCTCCGAATGAACAACGCGCACATAATCGGTTGCAAACAACGCTTTTTCATACCCTAGCGACGCACAGCCGGATAACGACACGAATGCGAAGCCCAAGACCACCCACAGAACAGGAGTGATGGACTGATTAAACAAGGATGTTCGATACATTCACGTTGTTCTCTGATTGCCAGGACCTTGCACGATCGTTATTTGCTTTTACAGCCATTAGATGGGTTCTTCATGGACTCTCTGCTAAAGGAATCCACGATGAAACAGCTAGCCTAATAGAACCCATAATGAAACAACTACCCAAAAGAGCCCAGTTGCAAATACTTCTAATATTAAATATTGCTTCTGAACGGATAAAAACTCAGGCGAAGGTTCCTCATTTTTATTCGGCGCCAACTTTCGATACCTGGGGCTTACTACATTATCAATAACCGGGCCAACTACCCAAACAACTGCCACTAATGTTGTTTTTATTATGAGTAAAGTAGTAAACGGATATCCTAAAAATAACCAGCCAATTCCTGATAAAGTAACTATGACTAGTCCGGAAAATATTAGTTTTGTTATTTGTTTGTCCGCGCCAATAAACACTGGTAGGTAATTTGGATCTTTTTTGCTTTTGAAAAGTAATGCTAATTTTGTTGTAGCGCTCCCTACTGCGAGTATCATTCCCAATATATGCGCCAGAAGCAAAAATGAGGAAAGTGAAGACATATTTGTACCTCCTTAAAAGGTGATATTAGCGCATAACGCTCAGTCTCCAACAGCAAGCTGATTGTTAGGCCGACTCGTCCTAGGACGGATCACTCGCGGTTTTTTCCGTATTCCCGTCTCTTACGCCTCCCGGAAACCCGGCGACGAGGTGCAGCAGGAGATCGTTCCAGATTGTCCGCACTCGAATTGACTCCCTGGCCTCGGCTGCTTTGCCTGTTAGACGGTCCCGCACAGACCCTAATGTTACAGAAGTCGATCACCTCCTTGACTGCCGATGCCTGCCTAAGGCTTTCCGCAGTTTCTCCCTAGAAAGTGCTTTTCCACTGCTCAGTATCGATAAACCAACGCTCCTCGTAGATCTTCTCCGCATTAAATTTGAAAAGCACAGAAAGCTGTGAGCCTGCGACTTTCGCGGACTTCCACTCAACTATCGAAACCACTTCGTCTTCACCTTGAATCTGGCGTAGGCTTGTAATTTCGAATCCTGGCGGCAGAAGTTCCGCTAGATTGTCTAGTGCGGCCCGAAATGCCGCGCGGCCTTCAAGTACATCTGCCTGCCCAGGCATGATGAACCTCATATTCTCCATGTAATCTGCGACCAAAGTATCGAAATCTCCGACCCCAACTGCGTCCCAACCTCTTTGAACAATCTTGATTAAATTCATTGTTTATCTGCCTCAGTGGGTGATTTCAAGTCGCTCAATTTTTGCTTACCTCAGCGAGTGAATCTTGCTAATGCACTCAATAGTGCCACCTAACGAAGCTGTAGAAAAACTAACAGCCACTTTTAGTGAATGCTACGCTCTTTTTAACTTGCCAAATTAATTTGAGACCACTTTTCGCACGATATTTTTTGTGGAATTATCTTCTCTTTAGGTTTTTTATACAGTCTCAACGCTTCGCATCAGCGGCGCGGCTTTGCCGCATCCGGCTGCATGCGTTGGTTAGGCATCTGATTCATCGACGCAATTGACTGAGATTTCCCATATGTTGCTGTATGCTCAGCGGCGAGTCGTTTCCCTTCTGCAATCTGGTCGGCGCTCATTTTACCTTTCCATATGAGCCATTCCGTGTCCGCAAGACTCCCCCCTATAATGCCTCCTTCATTCGCCAGCGCAATCCACTTGTAAGCGAGAATCAAGTTCTGCTCCGTTCCCCACGCTTGCCCATAATGCATTCCTAAAGAATATTGGGCATCAGCCAGGCCTTGCTGCGCAGCTAATTGATTTAACCTAAAAGACTGACGGTAGTCATGCCGCCTACTGAAATAATAAGCTGCCAAGCGGTATTGCGCGCGTGCATCGCCCTGTCTGGCAGCCATTTCAAACCACGCTTCGGCCTCATCCCAGTAGAGCATATTTCCCCAACCGGAATGTGCGGCCTGGTCGTATTTCAAGCCAATTTCATACTGGGCTCGCACATTGCCCTCCAATGCGTTGTGTCGCAGGGATTCGTCAATTACCGGTGCCACAGTCGCACATCCGGAAAGAACCATCAGGCAAATCAATAATCGAATGGCTGGATTGACAGATATGCCTGAGCACAAAAGTCGATGGCGAAACTGTTGAGTTCGAGTCACCTATAAAAATCCTGAAATTGTAAGTCTCGGATCAAAGGGCTACACCATTGATACTGTGTACGCCTGAAGTTCCGCCTAACGCCCACAACAGCGCCGTTTGTGCTGGTTAGGCGGCAATGGCACCACGCACACCCTCTATGAGCATTTGAACGCCTACGACCGCAAGTATTAGCCCCATGAGGCGAGAGACAACCTTTATTCCATTCTGCCCTAGAACCTTAGCTAACCATTGCCCGCCAACAAACGCTAAAAAGGTAATGACACACATCAATCCAAATGCCGTGAGAACTCTTACAATTTCTACAAAAGTTGACTCTGCAGCAAAATTCATTGCGGTCGCGATAGTTCCAGGCCCAGCAAGGACGGGAATTCCTAGAGGCGTAATTGCAATATTTAAGGCAGCATCACTACTCTTATCATTGTCATCATCGCTCGGCGTGTGGAAAGTGGATTGCTCACCTTGGAGCATTTGATAGCCAATAGCGCCAACCATCAGCCCACCAGCGATACGAAAGGCTGGCAGCGTAATTCCGAAAATCGAGAAAATCTCTCGGCCGCCGATCGCAAAGGCCGAGACGATAATAAATGCCACGACAACAGAACGAAGAGCAATCAACCGGCGCATAGTTGAATCACTTCCTTGCGTTAGGCCAACAAAAAGCGACGCGTTGGCTACCGGGTTCATGATGGCAAAGAAGGCCATAAATACTGTGACGAAATGGACCGCAGTGTTTTCCATAGCGCCGCCTAACGCTCAGCATATGGGACGCGCCGCCGCGTAGCGGTGGCGCGTCCCAGCTGCCCGAAGGGCAGCGACATGATGCACTTGTTATGCATTCTTCCCAAAATGAAGCTCCCTATGGCAGTTTGGACAGAGCGCAATAGCATTAGTAACTGTATCTTGGCCGTTTTCTGATAGAGGCTGCTTGTGATGCACCTCGAGATACGGAGTGCCATCGCTTTTTCTTTCAAAGGGCGCGTTGCTCTTGCATCGCTCACAAATTCCGTTAGCGCGGATTAGAGCCTCGGCAACAACATAAGGGTTGCGCTTGAAGACCGTTGTGGTGACGGTTGTTTTTTCTGACTTTCCAGTTGCTTTTTGAAGCTGCTTTTTTCTTTCTTCTTCAGAGGTACTGAGCGCTTTCTTAATTTGATTATCGAAATCTTCCGCCCAAGCTTCGAAGGTGGGGCTTTCTGGAGGGCGCTTTGAAACTAGAAAATCACGCTCGCCTTTCTTATGGATAAACACCTTATCGCCAGGCTTCAATTTGTGATGAGCAATAAACCTTTTTGATTCGCCTCGCGTTTCCCGCAATAGCCGCTTCTTTCCATCAATGTCGGTTTTTGTCGTTTCACCGGTTCCGGGAAAAGTTACCGAAAACTGGGCGCCCATCTTGGTTTTGTTGTTCCCGCCCCATGAATCTAGCGGAAACAGAGTTGTTCCTTTGGGTAGGTAGAAATGCCCTTGATTGACATTCCCGTTTCCCAGAGTGATTTCCTCCCAATCCATGTTTAAACCTCAGTTTTTTTGTGCATAACGCTCAGCGAACCTGCGAAGGGGACTTATCGCCAGAGTCAGTATTACGCTGCTTGTTAGCAATATATTCGGCAGGCACTTTGCCCGCCACTATTTCCCCTAAAGAATTCTCTACCCAAATATATAGTTTCTCAGACTCCTCAGAGAAGCGAGTTGTATATATCTGCCCAGCTTTAGCAGAAATAATGATAGCTGGGTATTCTTCAGGTCTAGTACCCGGGTAGTAAGCACCACTAACAATGTATCGATAAGTTATTTTTCGTTCGCCTGGAAGAATGTAAACTTTTTTAGAGTGCCCTTTAAAATAGTCACCTACAACTAAATCATCAATGGCGCTTAAATATAAAACCGAACTGAATAAATTTGATCCACCAAGTTTTTCGCCCTGGCTTATAGAAGCTAACTCACTTTCTGGGCGGGGCTCACCAAGGTACCCCTTGTTGCTGGCGCAACCTGAGATAACACTTGCTATAAATAGGAATAATATGAACTTAAAAACTTTCAAGCTTTCTCCTTATGGTATTGCTAACGCTACAGGTAACAGGCGCGAGCGCGTTAGCGCGAAGCGTCCTTGTTGACCTGATTGTTAGCCCCACTTGCTGCTATAAACCCCTTACGTCTGAACCAAAACATGATTGCGCCCAAGGGAACAGATGCCGAAATGATCCAGGGCGCAAATGGTCCAGCCGCCACCGCTGATGCAGAAAATAATTTGATGCTCAATGGCTGAATGCCGAATTGGCCAGTTGACCAATTGATGCTTATTGAGCCAATGCCTACAAGCACAAAGATAACCCAAAGCCATTTTCTTTTTGGAATCGGAGTGCGAATGCAAAAGTAGGTGGTTACCAGAATGAACAAAGGCGCAAGAACTGCTGAAACCAGAACGAAGTAGTGAAGCGGGGTTTTGCCACCAAGGGTGAATTTGTTCAATTCTTTTTGAGATGCCTTGGTGCGATAAACGTTGAAGCCGATAACCGATAGGTTTTCATCGGACTTTTTCAGAACAACATTTGCCAATGCCCACCCATCAGCAAAGTGGTATTCGAACGAGAAATTTCCTTGCCATTTGCCATTAAATACATTGACTTGAGAGCCGATTAACTCGGTACTTAGCAGCTCTCCGCTTGGAAAATACTCCGCCACTTCTAAAAGCTTTTCATCAGTTACTTGCGCTTCAATACTTGGATCAATGTATTTCTTGATATGTTCAAAATCCCTCGCCTGTAACCGATGAAGATAATCTTTCGCAAACTCCGATTCTTGCTTTGGAATCAGATTGTCCGCCATATCCTGATACGAG
>JAIPFG010000082.1 GCA_021736745.1 Pseudomonadales bacterium | reverse complement strand
TTTCACGGTTGGCTTTGCTTGCATAAATCACCAGCTTTTGATATGGTTTAGGTCTTTTCTGGTAATTTAACCCGCACAATTACAACTACAACATATTGTTTATACTATCGTTAAATACTTTTTCAGGGGCGACTACTTAAGGCGACATCTATGTTGACACATAGAGTGTATGGGCTGCTGATATAACCTACATCCCGATGGCCCGAGGCTTTCTATACCTGGTAGCCATTATAGACTGGTACAGTCGGAAGGTTTTGAGCTGGCGACTGTCAAACAGTATGGATACACGTTTTTGTGTTGAGACCTTGCACGAAGCGATCAATCGTTACGGAAGACCTGAGATATTCAACACAGATCAGGGTGCTCAGTTCACCAGTGATAATTTCACCTCCGTTCTGAAAGATACTGAGATTAAGATCAGCATGGATGGTAGGGGCCGCTGGATGGACAATGTGTTTATCGAGAGAGTATGGCGCAGCTTGAAATACGAAGAGGTCTACTTGAAGGCTTATGAATCCGTCAAACAGGCCAGAGAATCAATCAAAATATATTTGGCTTTTTACAACTCTGAAAGAATGCATCAATCACTTGACAGACAGACTCCTGATGAAGCATACTTTCACAAGTCGAAGGAAGATATTGCCGCATGAAAAACACCAGGACTGTAACATCCAAGAATCAAGAAATACTGTCCAACGGATGGGGTCCACTTCAGGTGGTATAAATATTGTCATCAACATTTTTCAATAATATTTTCCTTTATAAGAATTTCAGAAATAGGTATTAGTTCCCATATTGGAGCTTTAATGATTTCGGCAATTTCTAAGAGTGATTTTTCGCCATCACAATAAGCAATAAAATTCATCATGTTTGCTTCTGCACGTTTATTAGACGCCTGACTTATGTTAGGATATAACCCCCTTCTACCTAACTGAGGCTCACATTTTACTAGTTTCTTATATATGTGATTTGCTTCTAGCGATTCAATACAGCGCTTTAATACTTTATATGATCCCGACATACCTTCAGCCGAGATAAAAGACAGATCGTCCAGTGAGGTGTGATATTCTGGATAGGTGCCATACTTGGAGCGCATAACAGATACTACAGGCAAATCTATTAGAGGGCAACAGTATTGTCTTTCATCGCTGCCTCTTTCCAAAAAAGAATAGCTTATAAACTCACCAACCTGATGAGCTAATACATGTCTTGAAACCTTATCAGCAAGAGTGTCACCTTCCCTTGATGGCAGAAAGGAATAAGCAAGGTTGTCACCTACGCAGGTAACTACAAAGCCAGCAACGATGTTTTCCTTCATTTCTTTTTCGTGTTTACTGATATATGCTATTGATCCTATGGTTTCAGGAATAAAAAGAATCCTATATGAATACCTGAGGTTGTTTACACTATTTAACCAGCTGGCAAGAGCGGTGGTAACGCAAATTCCTGATATCTCATTGTTGCCCATAGAGGGATGGCATACATAGGTTGATATTAGAATTTCTTTCTTATCCCTCCCCTTGATCAATATTTCACCGTAATTTAAATATCCTTGGGTGTGAGAGCTGTTGATAACAGCCTTATATTCACCTTTAGAAAGTTTTTTTCTGATTTTATCCTGTAAACAAAAACCCCATTGTTTTTTATAATATGATGTTACATATGGAATCGCCTCAGGTAGATTTGAGATAGAATAGAGGTGGTTTTGCAGTTCGTCTAACGTTAGTACAGTATTTACTGATTCAGAATATCCTACTAGATGTAGATTATGATCTTCGAAGTTCGCTATTTTCTTGCCTTCAGGCGTAATGATATAGGCACTTTCTACATTCCATTCTTCTGGGATTGTCCAATCAAACACTTTTTCACCAGTTGGGATGCTCTTCGTTCGGAGATTCGGTAGAATGCTTTTGATATAGGTTAAAGTTTGTCGCACTCCCTTACCAGTAATGCTCCGATTATATGGAAATAAATCAGTAGCCCATTTGTACATCTCGTCACCAATGCTCATATTCTATTCTTCCGAAGAAAAGCTATCATTATAAAAATATCGGGTGTTATACAAATTATAAAAGGTAGCAAATGCATCGTGCGAATCAGAAACTGGGGACTTTAAATCATACCCCCAATATTCCATCTCATCTTGGAGCCAAAATTCAATAATTTGTGATTCCTCCAAGGATATGCGTGTGGTCCATTTTCCAATACTTGCGTTAGATATTCCTTGAAATACCTTACCCTCATGACTATTCCCCCTGTATGGTATACCAAAAAAAGTAGGCTCTAGTAATATACTTGAGAATTTTATATCAAGGATGCTGGAGATTTGTCTCATCGTAGATTCGGGTTGCAGAGTTAAATCTTCAAACTTTAATGCATGATAATTTTTAACATTTCTTGCCACATTAATTTTTGCTGATAGTAAATCCATTCTCGCCCTATTAATTACGCTTGCCAAGCTTTCGAGTGCACCTTCATGCATTTTTGAGTAATAATTTTCAACCCCGGACTTAATAGCAGCAAAATTATCTCTTGGGTCTCTGATCATGGCAATCATCGATATTTCAATATCAAAGCTCATAAACTCCTGCAAGAACACACTCTGTGATGTTTCTTTAAATAAAAATGGACGAGACTCATTACTTTGATAAAATTTTTCTATCCACATTTCAGCAATTGTTCTAATCACACTCTTTTTATCACTTAACGCATTATCGTCCAATTTCGAACAAACAGACCGTGCATAATCGTCAATGGAAAAACGATTATTTTCAGATAAATGTTTCTCTACAGGGGCGAGACTTTGAGTAAGAACTCGATGAAGACGAGCTCTTAAAAGATTCGGTTCGGTTCTATACTTCTCCACAAATACAGGAAAGTAGGCATACAAAACAGCAATATCCACCGGGTAAAAATAGATGTCGGGATGAGAGTCGAACAGACGGTGAAACATACTCGTGCCGGATTTTCTATGACCAGTTAAAATTATCATTTTTTTTATGCTCATCGACAATATCTCCACATCACTCTAAATATAAAATCCCATTAAGCTGAACTATCTCACCAAGAGGTATCCGTTGTTTTTTTATGGATTTGAGATCATTTCTCAGCAGTTTATCTCAGCGGTTGGCCAGATATTTCCTTGTTAAATGATCATTTAATAATACCATGTATCTTTACGCTCCTTTGTGCAGCCCCTTTAATGCACCGAACTGAAAGGAGCATTGCACGGAATATTTTCATATTACTTGAAATAATACTACCAAATCTTGATTTGCCTGCTCGTTCTTGAACCCTAAAATGTAATTGTTCACATTTAAAACCACTCTTTGCTGCGAAAATCATTAATTCCGTACCAATTGATCCAAATGAGTCAAAATGACCTAGTGCATGGTATACTGTTTCACGATATGCTTTCATGCCGCACAATGGATCTGAAATACCGAAACGAAATCGTGTATACCAAGCAAACAGATGCTCTGCAAATCTCTGTCGGCGACTACGTATGCCTATGACGACATCAGCACCGGCGACAATAGCATCAATAAATTTACGGATAAGTGACGGATCATGCTGGCCGTCAGCATCCACTGTAACGATTATTTCACTACCCAACTCGGCCGCTTTTTTAAAGCCTGAATCTAGTGCAACATCATAACCATAATTTTGTGGGTGCGATACGACAACGGCACCTGCCTGCACGGCCAATTCTGCCGTGTCGTCATCGGACCCATCATCTACAACAATTGGGACACCGTATCTACCCGCTGCTTCAACAACAAGGGCGATGGTTGCTGATTCATTCAGTGCGGGGATAACGATGGCTATTCTAGATCGATCCATCTCAGATGCTCCCCTGTACTAATGTCACGCCTGAGCTTCTTCCCAACTAGCTCATCTATCCGATATGGTGGCAAACCGTCTTTTGGGCATGGTCGCAAGACTGTCAAATGATCGCGGAGTAATGTGCTGCCAACAGGAAGATCGGTTGTCATACAAACAGCACGCCGCTGTAAGACAACTGTCTCCTGTTCATTATCTTCAACCCGTTTTATTCCAACCCCCAATGCATTTTCCAATTCCCGTGTCCGGTCCACCATCTCCCTCCAAGACCCTGGATCCATCGAAAAGGCATGATCTGGACCAACACGTTTCACGTCATCCGTAAAGTGCTTTTCAATCATCCGCGCTCCTAAAGCACCCGCCCCTAGCACTGTTGAATGCCCGTGAGTATGATCACTTAAGCCAAGCACCATGTCTGGATACATGTCTCGATATGTTTTCAAAACGTTTAGTTGAATATATTTAAAATTTTCCAAGCTGGCTGTGTAATTGGTGTTGCATTGCATCAAGCAAAGCATTGGATTGATTTCAAGGCCGGCGCATACTGCGCGATGAACATCATCCATTGTGGAAGCACCCGTTGCCATGATGTAGGTCTTTTGCTTTCCTGCAATGTATTTCACCATTTCAATCCAAGTGATATCCCCAGAACCAATCTTATAGGCGGGCATATAGGGATCAATCTGATCCACAATGTCAAATGCGTATGGGCTGGTAAAGAACGTAATCCCAGCCTTCTCACATGTCTCAACAAGCGTCTGCGTCCAATCCATGCTAACACTGGCGTCTTTATAGACTTCAAATACAGACTTTTTCCAGTTCGCTTGATGTGACTGCTGACCTCCCAAGGTTTTAAAGCCCAAATCGCTAACGATTGTACTGGCATTGAAATGTTGGAATTTGGCAGCATCTGCACCTGCTTCAGCCACTAGGCCGATGAGATCTTTAGCTCTCTCAAGGTCGCCGTCATGATTAGCAGCAATATCTGCAATAAAATAGGTTGGATAGTTGTGTCCAATTTTCTTCCCTTGGATTTCCAAAATAGGTTTAGGTGGCTTCATAGTATTCCCTCGCAACCCGTTTAATTTCATCTTTTAATAAAGGCAATTTGACACCCAGCGTATTTTCAAACTTTGAACAGTCCATTCGCATGTCCTTCGGGCGGTAAGTCTTGAGAAACGTAACCTGACTAGTTGAATTACGCGTCATGGCGTTGGCTGAAAGACCCAGTTCCTCAGCAAAAGCAAAGGCAAAATCCGCCTTGCTCATACCCCCATGAGAACCCAAATTAAGCACGCCAATGGGCTTCCTCTGCATAACCAACTCGATCATCTCGGAGAGAGTAGCCATGGAGAGCGGGTTGAAAAAGACATCATCAAATACCTGAATAGCGTTCCTATTCGAGAGCGAGTGAAAAAGCCAGTCCGTCAAGCTTGATCTAGTAGCGCAACGACTATGTCCGAAAAAGTTTGTTCTAAGGATAGCGCTTGGCACTCTGGCCGCCACCAATTCCCCAGCATATTTCGAAAAGGCATAGTAATTCTTCAACGTCACCGCCCCCTCTTTGTGCAAGCCGACCCCATCGTAGACCTGGTCAGTCGATATGTGTACCAAAAAACAGAGGCTGTTTCTCTGTTTTATCCAGTCCGCAACGTTTTCTACGGTGCGAACATTCGACAGGAATGCTTTGTTAGGATGCTCCTCGCAACGATCCACATCCGTCAATCCGATCAAGTTGACAATTACAGCGGGTTTGATTAGATCCAACAACTTAAATGTCTCCCCCGCATGAGAGATGTCTGCGTTATATTTGGTCGCATTTGTACGACCATGCAAATCAACCCTGTAGCCCCTACTTCTGAGAATCGGCATGAGAAATGTCCCAAGCAACCCTGAACCACCTAGAATTAGCACCCTCTTTTCAGGCTGTATTGAGTTCATATTTTCTGTTCGCTAAAAATTTGAATCCTTTGTATTCGATTAGCGCTTGGCAACTAAACAATGAATTTCTGAGCAGAAGTGTTTTGTGTCAAAAATTGCTTGAAGCTGGTCAATGTTTTTACCCAATCCTTCATTCAAAAAGCATATTAGTTTCGGCGAAGCGCCTCTTTTTGTCATTTCCAAACGCATAGATCTATATAAATCCATGATGTCAGTGCCAAAGCGCCATTCGGCCAGAGAAATCAGCATTCTATTTTTATGCAGCCAGTCAATAGATTGTTCAGTGAATAGGTGTGTGTGACCCCCTGAAAGTTGACGAGGGAAGATGTTTGGGAAAATGTTCTCGAGAATTGCAGACATGGAAAACATTGGCACAGAATAAAAAAGGTATTTCGCCCCGCTTTGCTGAAAACCCTCAAAAAAGGCAACTGGATCTCGGAGGTGTTCAATTACACCAATTGCCGAAATAATATTAGCATCTGTGCTGGAAACCAACTCGAAAAAATCTGATTCGGTGGAATGACTCAGAGGACTTTGTTTTAGTAAGTGTGAAATTTGCTGATTACCAAAATTAATCATTGTCTGGTTAACGTCTACCCCCTTTGCATCAAGACCTTTAAGGAGTGCTGCATAACAAAAATAACCAGCACCACACCCAACATCCAGCAACTTCATTTTCGTATTAGCTGGCAGGCTTGAGCATAAAAAATCAAGTTTTGGCACATAGATTAGGTCCGTCCTATTTGCAAAATTGGCATCTAGATAATTTTTCGCATAATCTTCACCATCAGCTTGTGTATACAAAGTTTCCATGAATGATTTTGTATCTTCATGTGCACCATTTAGATGTCCACAATTATCGCAAAAAACATATCGAACTTGATGGGACAAAAAGTCGCTGTCTAATGAAAGGTCTCGGTTGCAAATCTTACACTTCGTTCTCGATGGTTGTTGGATATATGACTCATTTTGCCTCTCAGCTTTGATTAGCAGACTGTCGTTGGCATCAAAGAAGTCACTTTTAGTATCAATATAAAATGCTGTCGATTTTGAGTACACTCTGCGGGGGGGGGGGGGGTATTCTACCTGTCATTTTTTCTCTCCATCAAGTTGGTTGTGATAATAAAAGAATGTTAGCCTTATAAGCAAGTTCTGCCCGGATCCAGTCGTCAGTAGAATCAATGTCCACAACTCTCCAGTTTGGTATAGACATGCCCAAACCATCGGTGTGCATTCTTTTGTGCTCCAGCCAAGCCGATGCCTTACCCCAGTAAAACTGCCCTGCATCATGAAAAGATTTTTCAAGGTCTTGCGTTCGAGTCAACTCGTATTCCGGACTAAAATATTGCATTTGGCCGCTTGGGAGTTGACGCATTGCCCGTTGAACAGGATGCACATATTCCGTAACTGGATAAACAAAATCTGCATTTCGCGCATTCATCAAGTCGAGGGCCGACACCAAATCAGAGACTCGTAGAAACGGAACACAGGGATATATGCAACATACGTAGTCAGCTTCCCACCCCAAATCGAGACACGATTTGACGGCATGCGCAACGACAGGCACTGTTGGAGTTAAGTCATCAGCCAAAGCCACAGGTCTTACGAACGGGGTTTCTGCTCCCCATTTCCTCGCTATATCGGCAATTTCTTCATCGTCCGTAGAAACAATGATGCGGTCAAATATGTCAGACTCCCTGGCAGCACTGATGGCCCAGGCAATCATCGGTCTACCGCAAAAGTCTTTAATGTTTTTTCGCGGGATACGCTTGCTCCCTCCGCGTGCGGGAATGACTGCTATATTCATAATTTTGTAACACACACTCCAAAAACTAACACATTCTGACCAGCTGTTGAACAACTCGGACCTGAATAAGCTCTCAGGATGTCTGTATTGCCTTTAATAATCCTTGGTTCGTTATGCAGCACCATTAAAATTGATCGATTCACAATCTTGCTGGCAAAATTTTACATTTTACCATCAATTAGTTCCTTTAGCTCTGAGACACTCAAAAAATGGTTATTCTTACCACTATTATAGCTGAACCCCAATTCACACCATTTACCAGGGGCATGATTGCTTTCCAGGCGAAATTTTTCTGTATCCCAAAGTTTTGTTGATGGGAGAATGACAAAATAATCTTCAAACTCTATTGAATTCAAGGCATCGGTTTCGGTAATCATCTCTTCGTGAAGCTTTTCTCCCGGTCGAATACCAACATTCTTATGGGGAACGCCTGGCGCAATGGCTTCAGCCACATCGACAATTCTGTAAGAGGGAATTTTGGGGACAAAGAGCTCGCCTCCCCACATTCGTTCCAAATTCTGTAGAACGAAGTCCACCCCTTGCTGAAGTGTGATATTGAACCGAGTCATTCTTTCATCAGTAATAGGGATAATTCCTTCTTTTCGTTTTCTCATAAAAAATGGAATGACTGAACCCCGGCTACCCATGACATTACCGTATCGTACCACAGATAGTTTAATTTCGTGTTTACCTTTATAATTATTCGCTGCGATAAAAAGTTTATCACTGGTCAGCTTGGTAGCACCGTATAGATTGATCGGCGCTGCGGCTTTATCTGTACTCAGTGCAATCACCCGATCAACCCCCTGACTCATGGCCGCGTCAATAACATTTTGTCCACCAATTACATTTGTTTTTACAGCCTCGAACGGGTTGTACTCAGCAGCAGGTACCTGCTTTAATGCAGCGGCGTGAATAACAATATCCACGCCTTCCATGGCTCGCTTCAAGCGATTGTAATCCCGAACATCCCCAATAAAATACCGAATCGGGTATTTTTCGTCGGACAGCTCCTGTTGCATATCAAATTGCTTCAGCTCGTCGCGAGAGTAAACGATAATCTTTTTCGGTTCGTATCGTTTGAATACGGTATGAATAAATTTCTTTCCGAATGAACCGGTTCCACCGGTGACGAGGATGGTTTGGTTATTGAGCATGGTTAATTCCTAGTGTTCCTATTCAGTTGCTGTGTAATTATTAAACTAATTTTTTATGGTGAAAGGTGATGTATACCTGGATGCTTGTAACCAGTCGACTGTTAATCTAAGGAGTAGTGCGGCAAATTCAGCGGATCGGTGATTGGCTCGGGTTCAGCGTTTTGGAATTTTCGTTGCAGTTTACCAAACCACGGTCCAAAAGAGGTCTCATTCAGATAGCCAATGCCTTTGAGGCGAAAGAGGATCGTCTGGTAGCTGACGCGGAAGTATTGTTTCAGAATCATCACCATTTCGGTACCGCGGATGCCTTTACCGGTGAGCAGGTTCAAGGTGCGCCGGAGTTCATCATCAGGCACCTGGAACGCAGCGGCAAAGGCGTCGGCGAATTTTTCACGACCATCTTTATGTCGCCCCCGGCCAGGGCGGTCAGGGACTCCCTGGAAATCAGTTCGATGTGCCAGAATATGAGCCAGCTCATGGAAGATGGAAAAGCGTTGCCGTTCGATGGGGATGCCGGGGCGGGTATTAATCATCATGCTATACTGCCCATGCTCACCATGCACACCGGTTAATCCGAACAGATCTGCATCTCCCAGGTCAGCGCCGGCAATGGGAATCCCCAGGTCTTGTATCAAGCCCACCGGATCCACGATGGGGCTGCCGCCCAGGTTCCATTCCTCCCGCAGTCTCAGCGCCAGGTCATGGCCACCCGCTTCCGAGTGGGTATGCTTCCCCAGTTCCGTTAGATCCGGGATCTGGAGCATGGGGATTTTTTCTCCACTGTTGGCTGCTCCGGATTGTGATTGCAGCGTTTGAATTTCGTTGTGTTGATACCAGGCCTCGAAAAGCTGCCGTTTTTCCGCTGTGAATGTTTTGGGATCATGAACGCGACAGAGATAGAGAAAAGGTTCCTGTTGTTGGGTAATGAGTCCGGAAAGGGTTGCGCCCTTAATGCCGAATGCGTCAGCCAGTTTTGGCAGAAACTCCACAGGGATTTTCTGGCTTCCGCTCTCAATGCGGGCAATGGTGTCCCTGGAGACGCCGGTTTTGTGTCCCAGTTCAGCCTGGGTCAGCTTCGCCCTGCGCCGCAGCCGCTGAATGAGTTCACCAATTTGCTTCATGGTATTGTGCCCTCCTCTCGCCGAAACGCAGCAGAGGATGCCGCGTCTGAGCACAATATAGTACTACCAGATGTCATTTCAAGCACATTCCGCACATTTGTCTTCTCAATGAATTATTTTGTGCGATTTTTTGTTGACTCACGGTATGGATATACTATATATTGGTAGTAATTGCTATGCGTAAGTTTTTTGAAAAAAGGTTAGTTGAGAGGGAAAGAGTGACGCGTGACGAGTGACGCGTGACGCGCGGACAGGTGACGGGTTAGGGGTGACGAGGAAGTCGTCATTTCTGCTTTAGGTAGTTGATTAATCCGATGAGCATCCGACGAATCTCATGAATCTTGGCATTGTAAGGCTCTGTTTCATTTACATATCCAAGTCTCTGAGCAATTTCAATCTGAGTTTCTACCTCGACCAGTGAACCAAGGGCAATATAGAGGAATTGGATAAACGCCTTACTTCCATTTCGCCCTGCACCTTCGGCCCCTGTGAAATAGACTCTGTACAATTTATGTTTTCGGCTCAGGTGTTAAATAGTGTTTGAGGCGATTCTTTATGTATCGATGCCCATAAGTCGTTTTAAGGTACTTTTCTCGATGCAAGGCATCTTTG
>JAIPFG010000081.1 GCA_021736745.1 Pseudomonadales bacterium | reverse complement strand
CGATTTGGTTGGCTAAGATTGCCACCCTTTCACTCGCAATAATCGGTCGCGACACGAAACTGCGTAATGCTTTACCACGCTTAGGATTAATCACTAACAAATCATTTTTTGTTTGGCGACGAACAAACCACCCAGGAATCGCTATCACGGGGGTTACCAGCACCTCATACCCGGTTTTCTCTTTAAGAAATTTGTGTACGTAATCTGCATGACGTTGAGCCTGTTTTAGTGGCCCATCGGTGACAAACTGGGGGAAAAAAAGTTTATCCTCCTTATAGACCACATCGCTTTGCCGTTTACCCTCCGCATCACCGGGTTTTCTAACAGCCTTGGTCTCTACGGTAAACACACCACCCGTCGATACAATGATGTGATCAATATTGCCATACTGATATGGAATATCGTGGTAAACATAAGCCCCTTCTCGCATCAAGAAATTCAACTCCTGTCCTGTGTAAACCTCACCATCCAAAGCAAGGCGCAAATTGAGCATTCGATTAAACCAACTTATGATCTTTTTAATGCTCAACACGAAATACCCTATAAAAATCACCGCGATGGCGATTAAAGAGTTAGCTTTCATCTGAGGCCAAATAAGGAAATAGTATAGTGGTAAGATAGCCAGCATGACTAAATGGGGAGTCAGATCATTACTTAGTTCGTCGACTTCTTTACCCAGCGAATAACCTGGGGAGCGTAATAACTTTTCGGTAAAAGGTGAATATTTGTTTTTCTTTCGAGCACGATTTATAACCCAAAGTATTGTAGCCACCAACACGATCGAACCTGAAATAGAAAATATTAGCCCTGCGATTCCATTCATCATTAAGTTTCCTCATCAAATTTTCCAAATAGTTTGCAACCTTTTCACCCTATGCGGTCACTTTTCAGCACGCGGAAGAGCGATAGTGTTTTGATTACCGAAAAGCCCCACCTCGTTTACCACCTCGTATTCTGAGACAGGCTTGATCCACCACACACAGACAAAGAGTAGTCCACATTATCCGTCTATAGTTTGGCAAGTGCCTGCATACTGCATTTCCGGTCTAAAAAATCGTACGGCGTTTTATGCTTTTTCAACTCAAGATCAATCACTGACCCCGATGCACCTTTTGACAACAAGTCCAGCGGCTTGCTGAAATCAGTATAGACCTGTCGGCCAATTAACAACCCATTACTATTGAGAATGGATACATCTTTAAATATCAGCTCCTCCAGTAGTTCTTCCGAATCCATCGATATACTCTTCAGTATCCTCGGGGCTCTCCGATTCTCAAACTTCCCTGCGGTATTGCAACTAACTTTCTCCCATGTCCAAAACCGCTTCCACACTTCGAAACTCTTCAAGCGCAGCTTCTAATTGCTCAACGATTTCTGCTGCAAGTACAGCTGGCGCGGGTAGATTGTCGGTATCTTCCAATGAATCATCTTTCATCCAGAATATGTCTAAGTTGGTTTTGTCGCGGGCAATCAGCTCGTCGTAGGTGAATGACTTCCAGCGTGGAATATCATCAGACTCTTTACGTTTGCTGCGGTCTTCGGCTTTATAGCATTGGATGAATTCATCAAAATCACTCTTCACCAACCGCTTGGTCTTCAGCGTCATGTGCACGTTGGTGCGAAAATCATAGATCCAGAGTTTTTTGGTCCAGGCGGTTTTAGAGGCGGGTTTGGCGTCGAAGAAGATGACGTTGGCCTTGACGCCCTGGGCGTAGAAGATGCCGGTGGGCAGGCGCAGTAAGGTGTGGAGGTCGGTGCGTTCGAGCAGGTTTTTGCGCACGGTTTCACCGGCGCCGCCTTCGAAGAGGACGTTATCGGGCACCACCACGGCGGCTTTGCCGTCAATCTTGAGCATGTTGGCGATGTGTTGCACGAAGTTGAGCTGTTTGTTGGAGGTGGTGGCCCAAAAGTCTTCGCGCTCATAGACCAGCTTTTCCTGTTCTTTTTTACCGCTCTTTTCGTTGATGACGGTAATGGAGCTCTTTTTACCAAAGGGCGGATTGGCCAGGACCATATCGACACGGTCATCCCCCACTTCTTTGGCCAGGGCATCATTGGCGGTAATCGGGCATTCGTCACCACCAATACCGTGCAGGTATAAGTTCATGGCACATAAGCGCACCACGCTATCGACAATATCGTTACCGCGTAAGGCGTGTACTTTGAGATGACGTTGTTCTTTTTTGGAGCTGGCCTGTGGTGCCATGTAATCATGGGCGGCCAATAAAAAGCCGCCGGTACCACAGGCGGGATCAGCCACGGTGTCGGTGGGCTTGGGTTGCATCACTTCCACCATCGCCTGGATTAACGGGCGCGGGGTAAAGTATTGCCCGGCACCGCCTTTCACATCCTGCGCATTGCGTTCCAACAAACCTTCGTAGATATCGCCTTTCACATCCGCCGGTAAGGTAGACCACTGCTCCTTGTCGATCATCTTGATCAAACGTTCCAGCTTGGCGGGGTCCTGGATCTTGTTTTGCGCCTTGCGGAAGATGGTGCCTAACATACCGCCTTGTTTGCCAAGATTTTCCAGGGTGTGGCGGTATTGCAGTTCTAAATCATCGCCGTCTTGTTTAACTAAGTTTGCCCAGGCGAATTCCCTGGGCACACCATTGCTTCCTCTCCCTCCGGGAGAGGATTGAGGTGAGGGTTCGGAATCATTTGAAAATAAAATACCGGCCTTATCCCGCTCATCGGCCATTTTGAGGAAGATTAAATAGGTAATCTGCTCAACATAATCCCCATATCCCACACCGTCGTCACGTAAGACGTGGGCGTAATTCCAGACTTTGTTTACTATTTCTGATGCACTCATTTATATTTATTTCGCCTATTAATATTTCAACACTTAAATATTCTATTGTTCTAATTCTGCATACCAATGACCTGGTATTAGTGCATCATCTCCACGCCATTTAACATCTCGGACAGCGTCCTGGAACCATTCTTCATCAATATCTGCATGGTCTGTAATTATCACCTGCAAATTTGGCGACAATTCTTCAACAACTTTAAATATCCATTGGAACATTGATTTTACTGCTTGCCTATCTTCGTCTTTTTGTATTTCATCTAAACTACCGGTAATTGCTATATCCGCAGGAAAATAAACTTGTGTTGGTTGATCCAAGAATATAAACCTACCAACAGGTCTATTTTGTTCAATAAACCATTTTGCAAATGCAAGATATGCCACCAGGTGATATCCAACCCAGTTTTCTCCGCTACCCATGTTATTTAATGGTATAAGGCCATGAGGTGTTTCTGCTACCACAGTCAATTTATTGTGGTCCACTCTTATTCTATATTCACTGTGCTCTAGCTTAAGTTCCCTAGCCCATTCCGTCATATCTTCTGCAATACAACTTAATTGCGTATCTAGACGCTCTTTCAAAGCTTCTGGATCTAGTTTTTCTTCCAATTCAATAATTTGCGGTTCTAACAATTTAATTTTTTGTTCAATTGGTCGTGTATCTTCCTGCCAATTTATGCTATCAATATATAGCGATATGCGGCCCGCCACATGTGCTTTCCTTAAATCTTCATCTGCTTCTCTAGATAGTTCAATACTTTCGCTTCGAATACTTTCAATGGAGTTTCTCGTTGATTTAATCTTAACAGCCAATTTCTTTTGTTCATCTTCAAGTGTGCTTATATATGTAGTAAGTCTAGGCCTACTTCTCTCTACACCTTCTAGCTTTTTATCCAGGCTCTGTAATGAATTTGTTATAATACGTTCAATTCTTGTAGGACCCTCATGCACACTATTACAAACAGGGCACACGCCATCATCCGCGGCATATTTCTTAAATAGACCAATGGATTGTAACCTTAGCTCTTGAATCTTTACTGCATCTTCGAAGTGATCTTCTGTTCCAACATATTCTTTCGCTTCTCTTAGCTTTACTCGAATATTCTGTTTTTTCTCATTTAGCCCCCTGTATTCCTGCTCAAGCTTTGACAATGGATCATCTATTTGATCTTCTACATTATCAGCGTGAGGGGCCCACCTCGAAAGCTTCTTAAATATATCGAGCAGTTCTTCTTCGGATGGAACCAAATTACTACCCCTGTATAATCCTACTTCCGCTGCTTCAGCAAGAAGTGAATATCCTTTTTCTAGGCCCTCCCCTTTCAGCGATTCAATCTCATTTAATTTCTTATACAATCTAGTTCGATCTTGTTTTAACGACCTAAGTTTCTGTATATCTGACAATCGGTCATCTTCTGCAGCACCTAGAAAGTACGGCATAGTGTCCTTAATCGCCTGAGGGATATGCGGCTCTGCTTGTCTGTGGAATAGAAACTTTTTGGCAGCGATTTCGTCTTGCCCTTGAAATAAATAATATTTTGAATGCTTAAAACTTATACTTATCTCAGACCTTGTTTGATCAAGTGGCACTTCAGTTATTTGTTCTGGCACACCTAATTTACTTGTTAAAAATGCCATAACACTGTCTATATTAGTACTTGCCTCTAACTCATCTTTATTCGGTATCGTAATTTCTTTTTCAACAAGCAAATGGGATGTGCTATTTGATTTAACGCCAGGCAATGGTGCTGCTCTAGCTATAAATACTTGGGTGTCTGCAAACTGTAACAAAACCGCATACCAATCTACTGTCTTTTTTATATGGCCCACAGCAACATTACATTCACTAGAACCAAGACAATATTCGACAATATCAAGTAGTGAGCTCTTGCCCTTCTTTGATGCGCCAGTAATGACATTAACTTTGCCAATATTAAATTCGACATCTCTGCGTTCACCATTTTTACCATACAGGGAAATTGCAGATATTTGCATTGTCATGGCCTAACTCCCAGCTGTGCGAATACGCTTTCTATAGACGAAGCCGACGCAAACCATCGACCAAGCATACCTGCCGCCTTATACGCATTATTTAAATCAGAGTTCTTTGATATAAGAGTCGCTTTTTTTGGTACTTTGTCATCAGTCACCGAAAACAGCCCTTCCTCATTTAGGTCAATAGCCCTTTTTTCTATCAAGAAGTTAATTGCTGAATCAACAATCAGAATAAATGCAGTAACTGAAGCTGCAAACTCCACCAAAACACCTTCGTTATTCGCCACCCATCCAGCGATTGGTGTTGATATTGAGTTAGGCAAAAAGCTGCTTATTTGTGGATTTACACACATCGGTATAACCAAATATGGTAAAGAACAGTGCATGCCTTTATCGCTTATTGATTGATATTCTCGCATCGACTCAATTAGCAAGGCTGCACAAAATGCAGGATTGTATAGATTTACTTCTTCTTGGGAGTATTTTTCGGAAAGCATCATTATGCGGCACCCTCTTCCTCAATATCCTCTATTAAGTCACTAAATTCTGGATGCCAGCCAATTGCCAGTTTGTCTGCTAATTCGTGATAAGTTCCCCTTGCAACATATGGCTCTTTAAAATCTGGCCGAATTGGGATCACACCTTCGTCCTGACACTTTTTATATAGTTTTCTTGCGTATTTAATTTTTTTCTCTGATTCTGATAAGTCAAAATCAAATTCCAATAATGACTTATGGTGCAACCATTCCTCCATCAACTTTTTATCATATTTTTTTAATTCACCTGGCTTTAGGAGACAGTCACTTGACCACTTAACTCGCTGCTCATAGGCGCGATAATAATTAATTATTGCCAGCTTAATAGCATTAGTAGGTGCATCAATTAACCTTAGTTGGTTGACAAAATTACGTTGATCACCTGATACATCAACACTGTCAGGGTCTGCACTAGAAAAATCTACGGGTAAGTTTGTTGGCAAGAACTGCGGCCGAAGGTCATCAATAATTGCCTGGAGTTCTCCAAGGCATATTGAAGTGTTACTGTTATCACTTAAAACCTCAATTATTCGTTTGAACCAAAAGCCTTCTAGCCTTGTCACAAAATCATCAATATGAGTTCGCTCTACTGCAGTACGCAATTGAAGCTCAATCATATTACGTATCTTTATTAGATCTTCTGATTTCGCAAATATATATATTGACTCGACTAACTGCTCTTGTTGCCATGGTAACAATGACTCAAACGCCTCATATCCTTTCTGGTTTGTTACGCTACCTTTTTCAGCAGCAATTTCTCTAAGCTTTTCCAATGCATACTTTGTATTTCTCTCTTTTTGTATGCCACACAAAGAGTAGGCGATACTATTTGGGTTAGCTATCTCAGTCGTTACTAATGTAAAACACGTATCACCTAATTTCGTAATACCTTTTTGTATAGAATCTGCCCAGACACGTATTGTTTTCCATAAATCAGGACTTTTATCAGTCAAATTACCTGGCTTACTATGGAACTTTGTCTGGAGAAGCTCAAACGGATCTCCATTTTTGTCAAATGAAATATCGTCTAGCGCTTCTATTGCTATATAAAATTCATCAAGGTCTTCTACTTCTGTAATTTTCTTTAAGCCAAGATATAGCCCGTATCGAACTTGGTATATGTAACCAAGCATTGAAGCTGTTGCATCAAATGTGCTTTTTGTGTCGCTCATAATTCACCTGAGAATGCTGATGCCAAAATCGATTGTTTATTTTTATCTGACTTCATTAATTGATGCTCAATGCTCTCGGTCACACGACGAATCGCCGTAATCTTTTCTTCTATTTTTTCAGCTATTATTTTTTGTTCTTTTTTGCTTGGCAATAATAAAGGTAGCTTGCCTAAAATCGCCTTTCCTAGAGTTGGGACGCCTGCGGCCACATTCATTTCTCTTAGCATCCAGGAAATGGCTTCTTCTCGCCTTAAAAACCAAAGCAAATATTCAGAATCTATATCTTCGTTTCCTCTCATTATAAAAATGGTATGGCTAAACGCATAACGAGCAAGTTTTGGCGGTCTACGTGCCAGCCCTAAACGCCCCTTTCTGGCAAAAATAATGTCGTCTCCTTTGAATCCATGAGATGCTTTCCTTTGCTCATAAAATTCAGATGTTGTTAATTTTGCTGTACTTTCATCCCAATCGTCCTCCCCTACCATTTGCTTTGTAGCCATCAAAGGCACATCACCGTCATCATATGGTGGATATCTATGAGAGGGATTTGGATCAATAATCTCTACAACGTTACCGAGCTCTAACTTTTGCCAAGTTTTATCAAAAGATACACCGTTTCCCTCGCGCCATTCTTTGGTTAGCTCGCCGGTGACAGCGGCTTTGAGGACGGATTGGCGGTATTGTTTGAGGAGTTGTTTGGCTTTTTTTAGGGCTTCGATACCGGCGTCGATATGGGAGAAGAGTTCTTCGATTTTGGCGACGATGCGTTTTTGTTGTTCTAAAGGTGCAAGCGGGAATGGAAATGCCTTAATAACAGTTTGACTGATATTTAATTGTGTAGCCCCCTTCCCCTCTCTGGCTAATGCATCTCGCGAGAACATTAAATAATAGAAGAGATATTTTGCATCATTTGGTTCTGCTTGAGTAAAAGCAATTGCTTGATTTGTAGTGAGTCGTTCGGTCGCTATACCGAGCTTCCCGATTGAACCATACATTGCAAGAAGAACTGACCCAGGTTCTACCCATTTAGCCGAACTATTCTTCAAACCTTCCTCGGTAATTTTCGTTTCTGAGTCACCTACTGGCCCATCGTTGAGATCACCGATAATCAGCCAAGGAATGTCACCACCATAGTATTTAGGATTCGTTCTTTTTGGCGTGCCACCGCTACCCCATTTGAATGCTTCGCCGAGTGTAGTCCACACCCAACCATCAGGGATTTCTTTTTTTAATACGGCATTCATGCAATCAAATATCCATTGAGTTCACTTATTATTGGTTCTAAGTCTTTCCCAAACAAATCCCTTGCCTTTAACAACCCACCCTCCTGGTTAAAGGGGATGTAGTTAAAGTCTTCTACCGTCATTTCGGCATTTTGGGCGATTTGGTCTTTTATTTTGTTTAGCCAGGCGAGTTGGTCTGGTTGGAAGGCTTTGCCTTGTTGTTTTAGCCAGTTATCAAAGCGGTTGTTGACCAGCTGGGTAAAGGGTTCGAGTACATCGCTTAGGCCAGTGGAAAAACGGATGAGGCTGACGATGTTGGTTAACAGTTCTTTGGGCGGTACGCCTTTGACTTTGTTCTTTTCCAACTGCTCGTAGGCCTTCCACACTTCGATGGGTGCGAGATTATACAGAGATAACATCGCCATTAACTTTCACCTGCCAGCATGTTCATGATGAGCCGGATCATGGTTTCTTTTTGGTCCGGCGCGGATTCTGCGACCAGCAGCGTAAGTGCCGCCAAGCCGGTGTCGTTGATGATGGGTTGGTCTTCTTCGTCCAGCAATCTGTGGTTACGATGCAGGAAGTCGACAAAAAGAAAAGCGCCGCTGCGTTTGTTGCCATCGGTGAAAGGGTGGTTTTTTACCATGAAGTACAGGAAATGTGCCGCTTTACTTTCGATGCTGGGGTAGGCGGGTTCGCCGAAAACTGTTTGATCTAGATTGCCTAATATGGATGAGAGGCCATCAGCACGTTCTTTGGCAAACAGTTCAGTGGCTTCGCCTCGTTGTATCAGGTTGGATTTTAGATTGGCCAATGCCTGTTTTGCTTCTGGTTCGGTGGGTAATACACCACCGGCTTGGCCCTGTGGTTCTATAAGCAGGCCTTCATCGTAACGTTGTAGCCACAAAAAGGTTTGAGTATAGCGACTGACGATTTCCACCAGCCCGGTTCCTGCCTCGGCGGTGACGCCCGGTGAATGAGCCGCTTTTTTAATCAAGGACAAGGCCGCTTCCAGCTCTTTGGCGTTTTGTTCGAAGCGTTGTTGATTAAGGGTGTAACCTTTAACAAGATGCTCGTTCAAAAGCCGTGTTGCCCACTGGCGAAAACGCGTGCCGTTTTGGGACTTTACCCTGTAACCTACTGATATTATTACATCCAGGTTGTAAAATTTGACGGGTTTATCGGAATTTGCAATGTGCATATTTTGCACATTGCTTTTCTCGTCTAGCTCACCTTCCTTAAAAATATTACCAATGTGGCGAGTAATGACAGATCTTTCTCTCCCGAAAAGATCGGCCATTTGTTCCTGACGCAACCAGACTGTTTCTTGCTCCAGTTTTACCTGAATTTCGCCATTCTCGGCTTCAAATATTGCTATTTCAGTCACGCAATTAGATATCCATTCAGTTCGTTAATGATTGTATCCAGTTGATTCCCAAACAGCTCCCTCGCCTTTAGCAACCCACCCTCCTGGTTAAAGGGGATGTAGTTAAAGTCATCTACCGTCATTTCAGCATTTTGGGCGATTTGGTCTTTTATTTTATTGAGCCAGGCGAGTTGGTCTGGCTGGAATTCTTTGGCTTGTTGCTTCAGCCAGTTGTCAAAGCGCTTGTTAACCAGTTCGGTAAAGGGTTCGAGCACGTCGCTTAGGCCAGTGGAAAAACGAATGAGGCTGACGATGTTGGTTAACAGTTCTTTGGGCGGTACGCCTTTGACTTTGTTCTTTTCCAACTGTTCGTAGGCCTTCCAGACTTCGATGGGCGCGAGATTGTACGGCGGTTGCTGGATTTCTTCTGCCAGTTTTTCGATTTGCTCGTAACTCAGGTGACGCTTTTGATACGGCTGCTGGTAGATGAGCTGGATGGCGTCGAGTTCGTCTTTGTGGTCTTGAATAAATTGTTGCCAATTTTGGATGAGGACTTCGGCTTTTTCTTCGTCGTAACCGGCTGTGAGCAGTTCATCGGCGCTGTCGTCGATGAGTTGGTCGGTGTCTTTGCGCAGGGTTTCGATGAGTTCGCGCAGGTCTGGGTTGTGGAAGGGTTTGATCAGGATGTCGGCCTTGGGCTTGAACGCTTCCTGTATGTCCTTTTCTGTTGGTTCCTCAGTTTTCGCGTGTATTTTGGCCGCTTCGATTAAGGGCTCTTCATTGGTCGCATGGATGAGTTCACCGGCGATGAGGGCCAGGGGTTTGCCGGCGAGTTCGTTAACACGTTTACGTTGTTGCTCGTTGAGTTTGAGGTCGAGCCGGATCATGCGGTTGCCCAGGGCGCGCAGGGTTTCGGAATGGCGGTCGCCGCGGGCGACTTGTTCCATGAGTTTGGCGGTGGAGACGCTGGGTTTGGTTTCCAGTGATCTGGTTTCGGTTTTGTCAGTTTCGGTGACGCCGATGCAATCGACCAGGACAAAGCGGCTTTTGCCGGGGGCATCGGGGGTAACTTTGTGCAGTTCGTCGCGACTGATGATGCGGGTGCCGCGGCCTTTCATTTGTTCGTAGTAGGACTGGCTTTTGACATCGCGCATGAACATGACGCATTCCAGGGGCCGGATGTCGGTGCCGGTGGCGATCATGTCGACGGTGACGGCGATGCGGTATTGCGGATCGGTGCGGAAGGCCTTGATGGATTCTTCTGCGGTTTTTTTGCCGACTTTGTAGGTGATCTTTTTGCAGAAGGCGTTGCCTTCATCGAAGACTTCGCGCACGGCATCGACGATGCGGTCGCAGTGGTCGTCGTCTTTGGCGAAGATGAGGGTTTTGGGGACCCATTCCATTCTGTCTTCGTTCCAGTTGCGTTCTGGGAAACATTCTTTCAGGCAACGATCTTTATAGGCCTGGAT
>JAIPFG010000001.1 GCA_021736745.1 Pseudomonadales bacterium | reverse complement strand
GAAATTGCCAAAATCAATCACTTACTTCAGATCGACCAGAAACATATTTGGCACCCCTATGCTGCCATGACGCAATCGGCACCGGTTTATCTGGTGGAATCGGCCCAAGGGGTACGCCTCAGGCTGGCCGATGGCCGCGAGCTGATTGATGGCATGTCGTCCTGGTGGTCCGTAATACATGGCTACAATCACCCTGTGATGAATCAAGCTATTCGTGAGCAACAGGATAAAATGGCCCATGTTATGTTTGGCGGCCTCACCCACGAACCGGCTATCCAGTTAGCGGAAAAACTGGTCGAACTAACGCCCCCCGCCCTGCAACAGGTCTTTTTCAGCGATTCCGGTTCCGTCGCCATTGAAGTTGCGTTGAAAATGGCGCTTCAATATTGGCATGCCACAGGGCTGCCCCAAAAGAATAAAATGCTAACCATTCGCTCCGGTTATCATGGTGACACTTTCGCGGCCATGTCGATTTGCGACCCTATCACCGGCATGCATGAATTATTTACCGATGTACTCACCCCTCAGTTTTTTGCCGATGCGCCCCAATGCCGATTTGAAGAGGC
The DNA here is from genome assembly GCA_021736745.1 of Pseudomonadales bacterium. Classification (GTDB taxonomy): domain Bacteria; phylum Pseudomonadota; class Gammaproteobacteria; order Pseudomonadales; family IMCC2047; genus JAJFKB01. Next base: position 51,687 of record JAIPFG010000001.1, on the reverse strand, counting down.
GTGGGATGAGCAGGATATTCACTCTCTGCAACAACTGCTCCAACAACATCATACCGAGATTGCAGCCGTTATCATGGAACCTATTGTGCAGGGAGCAGGCGGTATGCGGTTTTATTCACCCCATTATTTAACCCGTGCGCGGGTACTCTGTGATGAATTTGATGTGCTCTTGATTTTGGATGAAATCGCCACCAACTTTGGTCGCACCGGCAAACTGTTCGCCTGTGAACACGCCCAGATAACACCGGATATTATGTGTTTGGGTAAAGCTTTAACGGGTGGTTATATGACCTTGGCCGCGACACTCACCACTACTAAAGTAAGTCAGGGTATCGCTCAGGGAAAACCCGGCGTATTCATGCACGGACCTACCTTTATGGGAAACCCTCTGGCCTGCAGTGCGGCTCTTGCCAGTATTACATTATTGCAGGCCAACCTATGGCAAGATCAGGTGGCACATATTGAAGAATCGCTAACACGATTATTGTCACCAGCCTATACCTTTGATCATGTTGCCGATGTCCGGGTATTAGGTGGTATCGGGGTCATCGAAACGAAACGTCCGGTTAAGATGCCGGAAATAACTGCTGCATTTGTCAATCAAGGCATTTGGGTCCGCCCCTTCGGCAAGCTTGTCTATGTCATGCCACCCTTTGTGATTGAAGATACTGATCTAACTCAGCTGGCTAATGGCTTAATAAAAGTAGTATCCGATGAATCTTTATTAATGGATTAATTTCGTTGTTCAGGAAACGGTTCAACAAAGCATTTAAAGCCGTAATATCCTAATAGCATAATATTCCTAAGTCGAGATGCCGTAGACTCCAGATTTCCCTTATAATTGCAGACCTTTTTGATAAATCATCGGTATTGACAACGGATAACAGCGTGCACAATCAAACCCCAGCTTTAGACAATCATTTAGCAGACCTTGACCTGGTCAAAATCAATGCCGAGCTAGCCGGAAAGTCCGCACAGGATATTATCCGCTGGGCAATCGGTCTGGATAGACGCACGATTACCACAACAACCTTTGGTGACCACTCCGCCGTGCTTCTACACATGGTTTCTCGCATCCAATACAATATGAAAGTACTGTGGATTGATACCGGCTACAACAGCTCTGCCACTTATCGATTCGCCAACAAACTGATTAATAACTTGGATTTAAATATAGATGTCTTTACCCCCCTCATCACTACGGCACGCCTCAATGTGATGATGGGTGGCATTCCTGATGTGGATGATCCTCTGCACGAAGAGTTTACCCAACAGGTAAAACTGGAGCCCTTTAAACGCGCTACGGATACGCTTAAACCTGAAGTATGGATTACCGGCATTCGTAAAGATCAGACTGAATTTCGCAAATCACTGGAAATTGTTAGTCGAACGAAGGAGGGCTTTATCAAAGTCGCACCTCTTCTAAACTGGTCAGAGCAGGAAATGGATGCCTATTTGGCGGAATACCAGCTACCCAATGAACCCGACTATTTCGACCCCACCAAAGCACATGAAACACGAGAGTGTGGCCTGCATACCAAATTTTAACGTTTTAAAAGCCTATCCAGTCAATGGCAAGATAATCAAGGCGTTACTCCAGTCAGCCGTAATGTTTTGATCGCAAATTGACGATAAATCCTATAGGCTACCCCCTTAACTCCTCAACCAATAACCCTATAAGTTTAAGGAGAAAAACATGGGAGGAATATTCGCCTGGATTATTTTCGGTCTGATTGCAGGTATCTTGGCAAAGTGGATCATGCCGGGGAAAGATGTCGGCGGTTTTATTGTCACCAGTCTGATCGGTATCGCCGGGGCTTTTGTTGGCGGCTTTATCGGCTCCTTATTTGGATTCGGCGGTGTTGACGGGTTTAACCTCGGCAGTTTCACCACCGCCGTATTGGGCGCAATTCTTTTACTCTTTATTTACCGCACAATAAAAAAATAATTATCCTCAGCAGCTTAAATCCAGCCTTTCCCTGCGCGCTCAATCGGCGCGCAGAATTAATGGGATAAAGCAGCTGCTGCTGGCGTTTGCTGATGGTCTTTCGCCACATAACTGTAGACCACCGGCACGACAAAAAGTGTAAACAGGGTCCCTACTGTCATTCCTGTAGCAATGACCAAGCCAATGTTATGCCGACTCACTGCCCCCGCTCCTGAGGCCAAAATCAGGGGAACGACACCTAATACCATTGCCGCTGTCGTCATTAATACCGGGCGTAAGCGTACCGAGGCCGCCTCACTGATGGCATCAAGTCGGGACATTCCTTCCGTTTGCAGCTGGTTAGCAAATTCAACGATCAGTATCCCGTGTTTACTGATTAAACCTATCAGAGTGATCAGTCCTATCTGGCTGTATATATTCATGGTGGCAAACCCCAATGTGATCGGGATTAACGCACCACAAATCGATAGTGGGACGCTGATCAGGATCACCAGTGGATCCCGAAAGCTTTCAAACTGGGCTGCCAATACCAGAAAAATAGCAATCAGCGATAACGCAAAAGTAAGATACAACTTGCTGCCTTCAGTAACGAATTGTCTCGACTGACCGTCATAATCCACCGAAAAACCTTCCGGGAGTATTTCCTGCGCCTTACGTTCGAGAAATTGTAATGCCTCACCCAAGCTCACTCCAGGCACCATCATGCCTTCCAACTTCACAGAGTTAAGCTGCTGAAACTGGTTCAGACTTACTGGCTGGGCTATCGTTTTCATACTAATGACCGTACCGAGTGTTACCTGTTCACCGCTCACCGTTCTAACGTAATAATGATTCAACCAGGACGGATCCCTTCTGGCATCGGCGGTCGCCTGGGGTATGACTTTATAACTTCTGCCTTCCACCGAAAAACGGTTTAACCAACCCTCGCCCAACAGGGTTGAGAGTGCCGAGCCAATGGCCTCCATACTGATTCCCATCTGTGCGGCTTTATCCCGATCAATGGAAATTCGCACTTCTGGCTTTGAAAATTTCAGATCACTATCAATAAACATAAAAAGACCACTTTTACGTGCCTCTAACGCCATCTGATCCGCCAGTTGCGCCAACGAAGGGTAATCACTGGTCGTATTGATCACAAATTGAATCGGCGCACCACCACCTGCGCCCGGTAAGGATTCACGGGCAAAAATGAACACATCAATACCCGGGATTTTATCGACCTCAGCCTGCACTAAGGGCTGAATTTCCATGGCTGTACGTTGCCGCTCATCCCAGGGAGTAAGCCCCAGCACACTGAAGGATGAATTTTGTGTCCCCGATCGGTTTACTCTCACCGATACCTCAAATTCGGATAACTTTTTAAAAATCGTATCAAAATTCTCAGTATGCCGGTTGAGATAGTTGATGTTGGCATAATTTGGCGCCTTTGATGCCAAGAATAACGACCCCTGATCTTCCTGTGGCGCCAGTTCGCTGCGCGTAAACATCATCAAAAAGGGGATGCTCACTAACACCAACAAGGCAAACACAACCACCACTGGGCGGTAATTCAGCGTGTTGCGAAGAACCCCTTGATAAGTATTTTTTAGCCGGCCAAACATAACATCTAACTTCTTAGCCAGAGCACTTTCCTCTTTGCCGCCATGCATAAGTTTTGAACACATCATGGGCGACAGGGTCAACGCGACCACGCCAGAAATGATAACCGCACCCGCCAAAGAAAAGGCAAATTCACTGAACAAGGTCCCGGTGATGCCCGTGAGAAACCCAATCGGTGCATACACGGCAGCCAGAGTTAGTGTCATGGAAATAACAGGGGTGGCAATTTCCCGGGCTCCCTGAATTGCCGCTTGTACCGGTGATAAACCTTCTTCAATATGGCGATGAATATTTTCAACCACCACGATGGCATCATCCACCACTAAGCCAATAGCCAATACCAGCGCCAACAGTGTGAGTAAATTAACGGAATAGCCCAACGTCCACATGAGGAAGATAGTACCCACGAGTGACAACGGAATGGCCACCACCGGGATAATGACCGTACGGATTTCACCTAAAAATAGGAAGACCACCAAGATGACGATTAACGAGGCTTCCAGCAGTGTCTTCGCCACCTCATTGATAGATGCCCGAATAAATTTGGTGGAATCATAGATCACTTCCACTTCCGTGCCTGCGGGCAATTCCGATTGCAGTTTGTCCAGTGACGTCTTTACTCGCTGGCTGACCTCAAGCGGGTTTGCCGTGGGTGTAGCCGAAACACCGATAAAGACCGCTGGATTACCATTAAAGAAAACACCACTATCGAAATTTTCAGCACTTAGCTCAACCTTGGCAACATCCTTCACTTTTACCAAGACATCGCCTTCCTGAATTACCACGATATTTTCAAAACCTTCCACCGTACTCAGGTCCGTATAGGCTTTCACCTGAGTCGCTATCCATTCTCCCTTGGTTTGCCCCGCCGTAGAGAGAAAGTGGTTACGCCGAATAGCCGCGTTAAGCTCATCGGCGGTGATATCATGCGCTGCCATTTTCAGTGGATCCAACCAAAGCCGCATGGCAAATTTTCGCGCACCAAAAATCTCGGCACTGGCGACCCCTTCTAACGTGGCCAGTTTGGGCACCACGACGCGAGTCAAGTAATCAGTAACCTGTTCATCCGTCATCGTGTCGCTATTGGCTCGGATATACATCAAGGCAGAACCCCTGCTGGTTCCCTTTTTGATAACAGAATCTTCCGACTCCTTCGGCAATTCACCACGGACTTCTGCAACCTTGGCCATAATTTCCGTCAGCACCTGATCAGAATCATATTCAGGGTTAATATGTGCCGTCACAGTGGAATTGCTGTTCACACTGCTGGAGGTGATATAGTCAATACCTTCGGCGCCGGCAATGGCCTGTTGCACCGGAGTGGTGATAAACCCCTGTACCAGGTCCGTACTGGCGCCGACATAGACGGTTGATACCGTGACTACAGCTTCTTCAATCTTAGGGTATTGACGGATACTCAACTGGTCAAAAGCATTAATACCCAACAACAAAATAAAAAGATTAATGACCGTGGCCAGCACCGGCCTTTTGATAAACAGATCAGTGAACTTCATAAGACGCATCGCCATTGGACGGTTTAAGCTCAGCCCTGTTACTCTCCAGAACTTCACTATTGGCAAGCGCGATCGCCGTACCATTCTTTAGTTTGATCTGGCCATCAATGACAATCAAATCGCCGACGGCCACCCCGGATTTGATAGCCACTCGATCCCCCCTCACATCGCCACTGACGACACTGACACGCTGTGCAACCAGTTGAGGCTCACCTTTTTCATTCTTGCCATTTTGCTCCACTTTAAATACCGACTCTCCATAGAGGGAAAAGGTGACTGCGGTTTGCGGTAACGTCACAACAGTATTATTTTGTTTTAGCATCAGCTTTACAGCGGTGAACATACCCGGTAACAACAGTCCTTGCGAATTATCAAATTGAGCCCGTACCAGAATGCTGCGGGTACTGACATCCACTTTCGCGTTAACTGCTGTCACTCTGGCCTTAAAGGCCTCACCGGGATAGGCATCAACACTGAAGGTCAATTCCTGGTTCAGGTAGATCTGAGTATAATCCTGCTCTGGCAAGCTAAAATCCAGGTAAAAGGCGTCCATCGCCTGTAACGTCGTTAACGGGTCACCCTTGGAGAGGTACTGCCCCAGATTCACCTTGCGAATTCCCACCTTACCAGCGAATGGTGCCCTGATTTTTTTCTTTGCAATCGTCGCTTTGGTTTGTTCCACCAGAGCGTAGACTTCATCCAGCTCCGCACGACTACGATCACTCTGCTCCTGAGAAGTCAGTCGTTTTTGAATCAACTTTTCATCACGCTGGAAGTTCAACTGGGCTAATTTCAAACGTGCCTGAAAACTTTTCAAATTTGCCTGTTCCACCTCATCATCAATTTCCAGCAACAATGCCCCCTGCTTGACGAACTGTCCAGACTGAAAATGAATCGCCTTTACCTTACCCTCTACCTCGCCACTCAGATCAACACCATTGACCGCCCTTAAAGTACCAATCGCAGAAAGAGAAGGTTGCCAAATTTCTTCGCGCGCATAATCGGCAGAAACCACTCTGGGTGGCGGAGTAAAATTGGCAAAATATTCTCCCATAAAATGCCGTTCGACCAATTTGTAACCAAAAATGCCGCCAAATACCAATACGACACCGAGCAACATCAAGACCATCCGCTTCAACATAGTTAATTCCGATTTAAACCCAAGACAAATTGCTGTAAAGCACAACATTCTATATGCTTTGAGGCTAAACCAAAAACCCTAAGGCTCAGTAATTTGAGATTAATTTACTGATTCTGAGATTCATCTGTGCGGTACTTCTTATGAGCCATTTCACGATTCAGGTCACACCGGAGTTACACCAATATCTTCAATCCGTTTCCGTCAGGGAAACGGACTTACTGAAAGCCTTACGCGAAGAAACCGCCAAGGAAGAATTGGCGCGCATGCAGATTTCTCCGGAACAAGGGCAATTTATGGCGCTGCTGATTAAATTGCTGGGCGCCAGAAGAACCGTTGAGGTTGGCGTCTTTACCGGTTACAGCGCTTTATGTGTCGCTGCGGCGCTACCCGATAACGGACAGATTATCGCCTGCGATATTGATGAAGGCTGGACCAATATCGCCCAACGTTACTGGCAGCAAGCGGGCGTTGCACACAAAATAGATTTACGCCTGGCTCCCGCCTTAAAGACTCTCGACAACCTATTGTGCGAAGGCCAACAGGATCAATTTGATTTTGCCTTTATCGATGCGGATAAAGAGAACTATCAGAATTATTACGAACGCTGCTTAACTCTGGTGCGCCCCGGAGGACTGATCGCCGTCGACAACGTACTTTGGAATGGCAACGTGATCAATCCGGATAAGCAGGATATTGACACCTGTGCCATCCGTACCTTTAACGGGCAGTTACTCAAGGATGAGCGTGTTGATATTAGCCTGATACCTATTGGTGACGGACTGACTTTGGCGCGTAAACGTTAATCAAAAATGTCATCAATAAGCCCGTCCTAATGCTACTCAATAATGAAATAACGTTAGCCACAGGGAAAAGCTTAGGATAAGGATTTTGTTACTGATTTCTCCACTCCCTGCATAAACTGATCGACGGCAGCAAGTGCTTGCGGTTCATCCAACATCGGCGCATGTCCACGGTTAACAATTTCCACTACCTGAAGATCCGATTTTCGACGCTGCATTTCCTCGACACAGCCTTTACTCAGAATATCTGAGCTTTCCCCCCGAACAACCAAGCAAGGCGTATTTTTTAGCGCGTCAAAGGCAAACCATAAGTCCGGCGGTACCGCCTTTGCCTGGCTGTTATTCATCAGCTCGGCAATTGCAGGGTCATAATTCAGAACGGGTACGCCTTCTTCATTTTCACGATAGAGTTTACGTGCAAAATTCCACCAGTCCTCTTCGCTATAATCAATCAGCGCAGCACCATTAATGGCGCGTGCCTGGGCGATTGCTTCATCCCAATTTGTTACCGGCAAGCCTTTCCCAACATAGCCCTGAATACGGGAAATGCCCTCCGCCTCAATTACTGGCCCAATATCATTTAACACCACACCCTTGAATTTTCCCGGTAACAGGCTTGCCATTATCATAGCCATCAATCCACCCAGGGAAGTGCCGATCAGCACCAGATTATCGAGATTTAAATGCTCAATCAGCCTGAACATATCCTTCACATAAGTACCCGGATGATAGTTACTGGTTACGGGGTCATACTCAGATCGACCTCGCCCGCGCTGATCTACCACGACCAGACGATAACGCGGATGTAAATGATCACAGAGTGCTTCAAAGTCTGCAGAATTGCGGGTTAAGCCATGCATACAGAGAAGATTAAGACTGGCCTTGGGATGCTCATAATCCCGGGCATACAGAGTTAATCCATCCTCCGATGGATACCAGACATCCTGATATTCAGTCATACACTTTTTCTCCGTACTGGATGCGCAGTTCGCGCTTCAGTATTTTGCCATTGGGATTGCGCGGTAAAGCATTGGTCAAAATCAAATCGGTAATACGTTGCTGCCTACCCAATTGCGCATTACACCACTCAAGAATTTCGTCAGGTGAACCGATAGAACTTGTCTCAGGCACGACAATGGCAATTGGCGTCTCTCCCCAGCGACGACTCTGCGCGCCAATCACCGCCACTTCATTCACCGCCTCATGCTGAATCAATACCGCTTCGATATCCTGCGGATAAATGTTTTGTCCACCGGATAAAATCATGTCTTTTTTACGGTCGACAATATACAGATAACCCTGCTCATCAATTCTTCCGATATCGCCTGAACGAAGCCATTGTCGCCCGGCCTCATCCAACCAAATGGCTTCCTCTGTGGCGTCCGGCCGATTAAGATAACCCGGCATGCTAATCCTTCCGCGGGAAACTATTTCGCCACTCATTCCTGGTGCCACTTCCAGGTCATCGTCTCCCAGGATTTTGATATCCGTGCCAATCAGCGGTTTGCCTACAGAAGTCCATCGACCTTCGGCCTCTTCCGGTTCAAGTGTCGTGATAATGCCTTCCGTCAGGCCATAGAGTTCAATAATGCCACAGGAGAAAACCTCAAATATGGCTTTTTTCAGGGGCTCAAACAAAGGCGAACCACAAGCCATCATTGCCTGCATTGATGAAAGGTCGCTGGATTGCTCCTGGTAGGCCTCGATCACCCGTTGGAACTGAATCGGTACCATGGCAGTATGGGTAATGCGTTCTTCCTCCACCGTGCGCAAAAACTGTCTTGCATCAAAATGCTGATGGATCACCAAAGTACCCCCTGCCAGCAACGTTGTTAACATGGCAACCCAAGAAATATTGGAATACAGGCCAATGGTAAGCAGCGTTTTTGCACTGCCATGATAGCGCAAGGCAATGGCCATATCATAAGCCCAATCGCGACGTCCCTGATGCGTATGTACAATGCCCTTAGGTAACCCGGTGGTTCCTGAACTATAAATGACATTAAGGTAGTCCGTAGGCTGTATCGCAACATCTGGAAAATACGGTGATCCAGCGGCAACAAACTTTTCATAATCTACCCAGCCCTTAACAATGCCGCTCTCCGGGTTTCCCTGGGCGACTATACGAACAGAACAATGATCTTCCGGTAGGTCCGCTGCCATTGATTCAATACGCTGAAACTGATCTCCCGTTGCCACGACAAACTTTGCGGCAGCGTCCTTGATCATATTATTCAAACCCTCCGTCGAAACAGACAGGTTAATCGGAACAGAAACACCGCCAGACACCATTATGCCAAATAGCGTTTCCAGCATTGGTAAGCCGTTGCCCATGAGCACGATGACCTTGTCGCCAGTTTGCAATCCCTGGGCGATAAAACTGTTCGCTACCGCATTAATTCGCGCCCCAAACTCCATCCAGCTCAGACGTCGATCGCCACAAATCACAGCCTCCTTAGTCCCTAACCATTTGCTATGCAAATAAAGTATTTCTGGCAGCAGAGGCGCTGGGGATTGAATTGATTTCACGCTATGTTTCTCCAAAAAACAAAGACGACAATATAAAAACGTTTCAGGTTCTAATTATTTATTCTCTCTACTCACGCCGAATTGAACGCTTAGACGAGAGTCAGAAGAGTCAAGACTATAAATTCAACGTTTGTTGAAATTTATAAATACATTATTCAACCAAGGATTAAATGTCAAGCATCAAGAGTACTCCAAATATAGAATACGTCTGATTTCACGCGAATGGCTCAAGTTCCATTACGCCACCATCAATAACCGGTATCCTGATATTTCTGAACCGGATCGATTTTCTTATTAGATAATCACCGTCTGATACAAAAAAATGCAAAGGAAGAACAAATGATGGCTATAAAAAAGCTTTTGATAACTTTCTATATAACTTGACATTTCAACAGGTGTTGAATATCGTTGCGTTAATTATTCAACGTTTGTTGAATTTTTATGTTAAAGCAGCGGCCCTTGATGCTCCGTTTTACAAGACAAGAGAACTGCTTTCGCGGGGGGGCTTGACTACCTAAACCCAGGTAGCAAGCAAGTTTAAATTTCAGGCTCGAAAATAGGTGTATTATGAATATTTCACATCTCAGCAAGAAACCACTTGTCACATTTATCGCTGCCACCAGTATCGCGGCAATCAATCCGGGTATTAGCTGGGCTAAAGAGGGTAGCAACCCCAGTCTGGAGGAGATCATTGTCACTGCACAAAAACGTGAGCAAAACCAGCAAGAAGTGCCTGTTTCCATTACGGCATTCAGCGCTTTAGAATTGGAGAATAAAGGGTACACCAGCATTATCGACCTGGAAAAAAGCTCACCGAATACACAGCTACGCGCCAGTCGCGCAACCAACTCAACCTTAACCGCCTATATCCGTGGAGTCGGCCAGCAAGACCCCCTCTGGGGCTTCGAACCTGGCGTCGGGGTTTATGTTGACGATGTCTATTACGCACGCCCCCAAGCCGCCGTATTAGAAGTTTTTGATGTCGATCGTATCGAAATCCTGCGGGGTCCACAGGGTACCCTTTATGGAAAAAATACCGTCGGCGGTGCGCTAAAATACATTACTAAAAAAATGACCGGAGACGCCACCGCTAAAATAAAACTGGCCGTTGGCACAGATAATCAGCAGGACGTCATGATCTCCGGCCAATTACCCCTGATCGAAAATCAACTCTATGTTGGCGCCGCTGTTGCCAAGATGGATCGGGATGGTTACGGTGATGTGGATACGGGTTACGATATAGCCACTGGCACTTTCACCGATAGCGAAGAAAACTATGAAAAAGATGTCTTGGTCTATCGTCTGAATGTTGAATACACACCCACCGAAAAGCTTTTTTTACGTTTCGCCGCCGACAAAACAGATGACGAGTCCAACCAACTCTGCGGCTCCCAGTCCAGCCAAACACTGTTGACCCACCCTGCAACCGGTTTGCCATTTCTCGCATCGAGCGATCCCTATGATGGCGCCTGTGGGACTTCTCATAAGTCTAATGTCGAGAACGAAGGGTTTTCTATTACCGCTAAATATGACATTAATGATGCGCTTTCTATCAAGTATGTGTATGCCGACCGCGAAGGTGAAACACAGCAGTTTATTGATTTTGAATCAACACCCTTGGATGCCTTTGATGTTCCCGCCAAATATTCGGATGAACAACAATCCCATGAACTTCAGGTAAATTACACCGCTGAGCGCTTTACTCTGGTCGGAGGTATTTATTATTTTGAAGGTAATTCCGCCGGCGCATTTGACGTCGTGCTAAACGCGCCTCCCTATATGGATGGGAATCATTTTGATCTGGCGATCGGCGGTGATGTCGATACCGAAAGTTTATCTGCTTATTTTAACGGTAGTTTTAATCTCACCGAAACGATCACGATCACCGCAGGCGCTCGTGTTACCCGCGATGACAAAAACTCCAATATCCAGCGGATATCCTATATCACCAGTAATTCATTCCCTTACACTACGACACAAGGTTCAGGCTTTACCTTTGGTAATCCTGCGGATGATGTTTTCTTAGGGGCTTCTACCAATATCAGTGATGATGAAGCCGATGACAGCTGGAGCGAAGTCAGTCCTTCGATCAAGGTCGATTGGAAAATTACAGAAGATATTATGGTTTATGTCAGCTACGCGGAAGGATTCAAATCCGGTGGTTTTGATATGCGGGGTAATGCGGCACTTAACCCGAATGTCGCTAATGGTTACGATCCAGAGACAGTAGAAACCTTGGAAGTTGGTATTAAAAGCCAATTGTTCAATGATCGGTTACGCTTAAACATCACTCTATTCGACATGGACTACGACGATATGCAGCTAACCGTTCAAACGGCTCAGCCGGCACCTGTTTTCTTCTCATCCGACGTCGTGAATGCCGGTACCGCGGAAATCAAAGGCTTCGAAGTTGAGGCGCTGGCGCAGGTCACAGAGGCTTTCAATATTTCTTTGTCAGTTGGCCAAATGAACGCCGAGTTAATCGAAGTGATTTCAGCCGGTGTCGATGTGTCCGATACCTGGGAAATGCTCAACGCACCAGACTGGACCGGACAGTTGGGGTTAAATTACCATTTCGACTTCGGTAACGCCGGCTCTCTTGCATTGAATACGGCAGTGGCTTATCGCGATGGCTCTCGAAACTTCAACAATGTGACCTGTACTTGCGATCAAGATGATTCTTACACCCTGTGGGACGCTAGTGCCAACTGGCTTTCTGTCGATGAACACTGGCAGGTGAGTCTTTATTTGAAGAATATTGAAGATAAAGAATATAAAACCGGAGGCTACAATCTGGGGTCGGGTGAACTCGCGTTCTATGGCCCACCGAGAACCTGGACTTTAGGGGTTTCCTACCAGTTCTAAGATACCTCTTGCAGAACCTAACGGGGGCTAATTCAGCCCCCTTTTTTTATGGCCGATGCATGACTCCAAAACGGTTATTGCCTTCTCCGACCTTCCTCCGGAAAGTTTAGTGGTTCGAGGAGCGGCCAACTTTCACATTATCTCAACACAGGCCGTGTGGAAATCAACCTTAAAGTCCCCAACATAGCAGCCCGTTGTTCAAACTGACATTATCTGATTGTCTGTGATATAACGACGTATCGCGAAAGTATGCTTTTAGGCCTTCACGTCCTGATTGACGGGTTAAGGGGACTCCGGTTCATTTATCACTTTGGGCACTTTAGGTTTAGCGAACAACGGTAACACCCAAAGCGAAACTAATCCCATGGTAAATGAAATAAGAATTGCATAGCTGGCAGAAACTGCCGGGTTAGCGACACCCATGAAAAGATTAAACACGAGATGAATAGCCAGCGCGGAAAAAGCGCACATAGCGATAACCCATAGTGGTAGTTGGCGCTTGATCATTACCCCAAACAGGAGAGGCACCAATGACGCGGCGGCCAAGCCATAAACCCCTTTTTGCGCAAAAAGTCCTACCAGTTCAGGTGGCTTCCAAGCCAACAAACCGGCAATAATACCCACCAGCACCAACACAATACGTGACAGCAACAGTCCATGACGGCCGTTACTGTCGCCAAACAGGGGTTGATAAATATCGTTAACGACCATTGCCGAGAGAGAAACCAGAATGCCATCCAGGGTACTCATACCGGCTGCAAGTAAAGTGATAAAAACAAAGGTCAAAATATATTGTCCCCAATGGGAGCCGGAAAATTCTACCAATAAATATTCTGTCACCACTCGGTCCTGACTGGAAACATCAACACCGGCCATTTGCGCATAGAAACCCAGCATCAGCATCAAGGCAAAACAAAAACCGACAACCACCGTTGTAATAATGAATTTATTAATATCCCCTTCGTGACGCAAATACAGAGTTTTGGTCAGGATATGGGGCTGCAACATCAGCGCGAAAGTAATGATAAAACCACTGCCAAATACGGAGAAAAAATCGTAGTAGAGATTACTATCGGGGTTGTAAACCTTTGCGTAATTGGCTCCTAATTGTTCCAGTGACGTAAGAATACCGTCATCAAAATATTTAAAACCATTAATAAACAGAAACAAACTGATGCCCAGCATCATCACGCCCTGCAAGGTATTGGTATAAGCATGGGCATAGGTACCACCCATCAGCACGTAGGAAAAAACAAAGAGCAGAATCAATATCAAAGCAGTTTCACGCTCGATACCAAAAAGACTCATCATCAGCAAACTACAGCCCACCAGAATCAATACGACAAATGTTATCGAAAGCAAATTAATAAAGGCAAAGAACAAACTAAACCCACGGTGCTGGTAGCGATGGTAAATCCATTCCGGAATGGTTAACGCCCCATGTTGATCCCCCAGTCGTAAAAATCCTCGGGTGAGAATCAAAAAAGCGGCTAATATGCCGGATGATGCCGCCACCCCATAATGCAGAAAGGCAGACAGACCATGGATGTAAACAAAACCTGGGTTGATAACAAAGGTTGCCGTCGAAGCAATGGAAGCCGCGAGAGTAACGCCAATCAGATAGGGATTCATATCCTTATTGCCGATGGAGAATCCGCGCAAGTCATTAGTTCGCCGCATTCCGATCCAGGAGAGTACAAAAGTTGCGATGACATAGACACCGGTGACAAGATACTTAAACAGTTCTGGGGACACGTCCTTCGACCTCTATATCAGTTGTGGTATGATGTGAAGAGCCCAGTTTTCAACATTTGTTGAATTTTGTCAACCACTGGATAAAGCCTTATTAAAGACCTGAAATATTCTTTTGGAAAAACCGATGAACAACGCTCAAAAGAGATCAAAAAAAGAACGTATTCTTGATGCAGCGGAAGAACTCTTTGCTTTGCATGGCTTTGACGGTGTCACCATACGCCAGATTGCCGCCCAAGCGCAGGTTGATGTCGCCCTCGCCAGCTACCACTTTGGCAAAAAACGTGAATTATTCGATGCAGTCTTTTTACGTCGTGCTGAAATACTGAATGAGGAGCGTCTGGAGGCGTTACTCAAATGCCAGTCCGAATCCGGAACGGAAGGCCCCAGCGTTGAGAAAATTATTGAAGCTTTTTTGCGGCCACTCGAAATGGAACAGGAAAATGCTGATCCTGGTTGGAAACACTATCTCGCGCTTGTCGCCTATATCAACAACTCACCTATTTGGGGTAAGGAGTTAATGAGCAAATATTTTGACCCACTGGTCACACGATTTATCGAGGCGCTTAAGAAGGCTTTGCCCGGCGCTAAGGAAGAAGATATTTATTGGTGCTATCACAACCTGTCAGGTGCACTCACCCTTACCTTGGCACAAACCGGACGCATCGACAAACTGTCCAAGGGACTTTGTAAGTCAACTGACTTTAGGGCAGCCTATGACCACATGATTCCTTTTATTGCGGCTGGCTTTCAACGTGTTTGCACTAAGCCCTAACCATCTCATTTTTAATTAAAGAAGTATTTAATGAATCAACTCAAGCTAAAACCTGCCACGATTAAAAACACAGTTTTTGATTTAGGCGCTGTACTCGTGCATTGGAGTCCAGAAGAGATTGCTCAACAATTTGCGCAGGACGAAATGCAAAAACAACTGTTACTCGATCAGGTTTTCCATCACCAGGACTGGAAACGCCTCGATCTTGGAGCAATAACAGAACAACAAGCAATCCAGTCTTTTGCCCGCAATACAGCCCTTCCTTTATCAAGAATAAAAGCACTGCTTGATGCAATTAAGGCGTATTTGACTCCTAAAGAAGAGACCGTCGCCTTGCTCTCAGAGCTACATCAACAGGGACACCGCTTATTTTGCCTTTCGAATATTTGTATGGAAATATTCGAGCACCTCGCCTCACGCTATACCTTTTTTGATCTCTTTGAAGATATCATTGTCTCGGCAGAGGTCAAACTCGCCAAACCGGATCCTGAAATTTTTAAATACATGTTAAATCGTTTTGACATCCTCCCCGAAGAGACCCTTTTTATTGATGACCTGCCCGCCAATGTTGAGTCGGCAAATAATTTGGGCATCCAGGCCATCAGATTTACGGAAATAGCCGATTGCCGACGCGCAATGGCACGTATTATTGATTAAACTTTATCCATCGAACCCCTTAAGCGAAAAAACACCCATATGACATCTTCCACTATCCACCCTAGTGCAATCATCTCCCCCACAGCTCAAATTGGCCAAGGAACAACCATCGGCCCCTATGCAATTGTTGGTGAGCAGGTCGTTATTGGAAAAAACTGCCATATTGATGCCCATGCAATTATCCACTCCCATGTGCGTATGGGGGAACAGAATCGTGTGCATGCCAATGCTGTTATTGGCGGATCACCGCAGGATCTGAGCTTTAATCCAGCGCTCACAAGCTGGGTAGAAATAGGCGATCATAATGAGTTTCGTGAGGGAGTCACCATTAGCCGCGCCACCAGGGAAAACGAAGCCACCCGGATCGGCAACCATTGCTTCTTTATGAATAATGCCCACGTTGCCCATGATTGTCTGGTTGGCAATCACAATATCTTCGCCACCAGCGCTACGCTCGGCGGTCATGTCCAGGTGGGCGACCGCGTTTTCTTCGGCGGTGGCGCCATGGTCCACCAGTTCTGTCGTATTGGTTCGTTCGCTATGATCGCCGGAGTCATTGGTATTCGTAAAGATGTATTACCCTATACGCTGATCGGTGGTTCACCCGTGCGTCATTACCGACTGAATACAATCGGCCTGCGCCGAGCGGGAATTTCAGGAGAACGTTATAAGGCGCTATCTAGGGCCTTTCGCTGTCTCAAAGAAAATAAACCTTTGTCAGACCTATCCAATACAGCGGAGATTGCCCATTTGAAAGAATGGCTTAATGCTGTATCAAAACGTGGTATCTATGGGTTCATTGATACCGGTAAGATAAAAGATGCTGACTGATCAATCATTAATCCAGCAGGCCCCCTTATGTTAACTACGGAAAACTCACTGTTAGTCATCATCGATGTTCAAGGTAAACTCGCCACGCTTATGCACGATAAAGAAGCTTACCTGGCCAACCTGAAAACCATGATTAAAGCCTCCCAGGCTATGGGTATCCCCATTCTTTGGGCCGAACAAATACCGGAAAAACTAGGCTCCACATTACCGGAAATTTCGGAACTGCTCACTGACCTAAGACCCATCGCCAAAACCAGTTTTAGTTGCTTTGGCAACGACAAACTCCTACAGGCTATGGTCGCAAGTGGAAGAAACCAGATGTTGGTCACCGGCATTGAAACCCATGTCTGTGTTTATCAATCGGCACTGGATTTAATGCGGCTGCAAAAGGAAGTCCATGTAGTGTGTGATGCCGTCTCTTCGCGCTCACCTGAAAATAAACAGTTGGGCCTAGAAAAAATGAAGACCGCCGGAGCGCACTTGACCAGCACCGAAACCTGCCTGTTTGAATTGATGAAAACGGCAGATCATCCGGTGTTTAAAGAAATCGTCACACTGTTTAAATAGCTTGAAACAGAGGACCGTATGAAAAAGTGGCAATGCATTGTCTGTGGCTGGATTTATGATGAAGCCAAAGGTTGCCCTGAAGAAGGCATCCCCGCCGGAACCCCCTGGGAAGAGGTGCCCGAAGACTGGCTTTGCCCGGATTGTGGCGCCGCCAAAAAAGACTTTGAAATGATCGCCATGAGGTAGACAAATATGTTTAAAGCAATCGTCGTCGACAAAGTGGATGGCCAACATCGCGCAACCTACGAGCATTGGCGGGAAGAACAACTGCCTGACAAACCGGTATTAGTGGAAGTGGCTTACTCCAGCCTTAATTTTAAAGACGGTCTGGCCGTTACCGGGAAAGGCAAAATACTCCGATCCTACCCCATGATCCCGGGTATTGATTTAGCCGGAACGGTGATTGATTCAGACACCAGCGAATTTAAGGTGGGTGATGCGGTAGTGCTAACCGGTGCGGGTTTAGGCGAGGATTATTGCGGTGGGTATGCGCAAAAAGCTCGGGTCGATACGGAGGCACTGATCAAGCTCCCGACCGCCTTCAGACCACAGGACGCCATGGCGGTAGGCACCGCCGGATTTACGGCAATGCTGGCCGTTGCTGCCCTGCAAAAAGCCGGGATCACCCCCGACCAGGGGCCCATCGTTGTCTCTGGTGCTGCAGGGGGCGTTGGCAGCATTGCCATTGCCATCCTCGCAAGAATGGGTTATTCCGTTACCGCTGTGACCGGACGTGAAGAATTACACCAATATCTGCGCGAATTAGGTGCGTCAGACATCATCAGTCGAGAACAGATGCCCCAGAGTGCACGCCCCCTGGAATCTCAAAAATGGGCGGGGGCCGTGGATAATGTCGGTGGTCAAATTCTCGCGAAAATCATCGCCGAAACCAAGGGAAATGGCGCCATCGCCAGTTGCGGCCTCGCCGCCAGCCACGAGCTGCATACTACTGTTATGCCTTTTATTCTGCGAGCTATTAAATTATTGGGAATAAACTCCACCCTCGTCACCAAGGAACATCGGTTGAATATGTGGCAGCAATTATCTGAACTTTTTGAAACGACATTCTGGGAAAAGATCAGCAAAACCATTCGTTTTTCTCAGATTCCCGAATATGCCGAAAAAATAACCAAGGGTGAAATACGCGGACGTGTGATCGTCGATATTAATGCCGAATAATTTATTCCAAAAATGTTTCAACCGCCGCCATAAACTCCTCAAACTGATCGTGGTGCACCCAGTGCCCAGCAGAAGGAATACTCACTACCTGCGCATTTTGGAAAAATTTTATTCGGCCATCTTCTAATGGATTGCTTGCCCAACTCTCTTGCCCCCAGACCAGTAATACCGGACAAACAATATTTGACCAAAGTTCACGACTGTCTTTAGCGGATATATCAAAGGGGGGATGTACACCGACATAAGGATCATATTTCCAGCAAAAATTACCGTCTTTATTATTACGGATACCATGGAGTGCCAGATGGCGAGCACGCTCATCCGACAAATGGCTGTTGGCCTGTTTCATCCTTGCTGTCGCGGCTTCCTCTGTAGCAAACTCGCGCAAAGGTTTAACTGCCAAGCGTTCTAGCTGTCTCGCCAATGTCAGCATATGGTCGGCGGTGCTCATCGTCTCTTCCTTTGCTACCATCGCCGGCGCTGAACCCAGCCCTTCAATACTCACCAACTGATTAACTCTTTCGGGGCAGACGCCTGCAAATTTAGTAGCGATCCCGCCCCCCAATGAGTGCCCGATAATGCTCACAGACGCTAATTTTAGCTGTTCGATTAACCCCATCAGATCATAGATATAGTCGTACATGGCATAGGCATTCCCAATTGCCCAGTCGGAATCTCCATGCCCACGTAAATCAGGGGCGATAACCCGGTATCGATGTGCTAATCGACGTGCCACCCAATCCCAACTACGACAGTGGTCCATGCGGCCATGAATTAGTATCAGTACTGGAGCTCCCTCATTACCCCAATCGACATAATTTAACGTTAAGCGCGAAGAGCGATACTGACGTGCGGTTGGTTCAAGCATGGATGCACCTTATTTTAATAAATGGTTTTAAGTGTAAAGGATGAAGAACAGCGGATAAACAGATGAGAAACCAAAGGTTCCCTAAATTTTTGATGAAATCAGCTCATCCAATGCTTTGTCGTAGACACCCTTGAGAATTGGTCCGGGGGCAAGTTGTTTCGCACGCTCGTAACTCTCTTGGGCCTGCTCAACCTGTCCGGATAGATATAAACTTTTGGCGAGGGCTAAATGTAAGCGGTGATCATTTTCCTTTTTGTGAATCGCTTGACGCAGCAACTGAATAGCCTCCTGATAGTCCATTTCTGCCAACGCCTGATTGCTCAACATCAATAAATAATAGGGGTTATCCCGTCGGTAATTTTCAACCTTTTGTTCCAACTGCCTCGCCTTATTGGCGTCACCTTGTTGCGCATAGACCCCTGCTAGATTGCTGATGGCCATTAACGCTCGACGGTTTACCTTCAAGGCTTGCTGATATGCCCATATGGCCTGCTCTGGCTGGCCATTCCGATTATAGAGCACACCCAAATTTGACCAGATATAATCCAATGTTGGTTCAATACGGATTGCCCGCTCAAAATAGCCATAGGCACTTGCCATCCGGTTATTCAATAACGCACCCACACCTAAGTTATTATAATATTGAGCCTTTGCGTAGTCGTCCGATACGAGATTGACCTCATGGTGGCCTCTATCCCATTTCCGTCCAATATCGATAACATAATCACCGGATTTTAACCGAACCAGCACATTGATATGTTTGGCTAACAGGTAGGTATCACTTTTCTCAGCCCAGTAAGGATTCACTCGAACTTCCTGATAATAGGCTTTCAGCCCAGCCTGCCTCGCTAACGCAATAAACAGATTGGTAAACGCAATACAATTCCCGGAACGACGTGTAAAGGCCTCCTGTGCCGTTAAGGTTTGATCCTCTTCATACTGAAACCCCAAAAGCCCCGGATGAGTCACGGCGTCAATCAGTAATTTCAATCTCTGTTTGGGCCGTTGTCGTCGATTGGCATGTTTTGCGACAAAGTCCTTCATCGCAGGTGTAAGCGCCAATGTATCTTCCATTGGCACAGTGATGATTTGAATATTTTTTAACACAGGGAGGTTGGCAGATGAATCATGCTGGCGCAGAGCGCATCCTGAAACCATCAGACAAATCAGGACACTGATAACAAAAATACCCATACGCTGGCTATGAAATGCCATTCTGGGCAGAACTTTAATAAATAAAAACATTGTGCAGCACTTTATCGACTTAAGTTAAACTAACACCTGTCAATAGGCCCTAGCCTGCCGTAATGCTTTCGATCATCAATCGAGGAGTTAGTGCCGTAATCGCATGCGAATACTGCCCACTGCCAAAGCCCTATTTTTGCTAACCCTGATCTCAATCGGTCTGGTTGGCTGCATTACCGGATCACCGCCAAAGGTGCCAATCGAGTCCACTGAAATTACCACAAGGTACCCAATTGCTTGGCCGACATTCCCGCATGTGCGCGCTCTTGACGCCGAAGCAGCCAACATCACAATCAGGGTTTATTCCGGCGGTCGCTTGGCAAAACTAGGGCACAATCACGTGATCACCGCAAACCGGGTCTATGGCCTGATTAAGCTGCACCCCGATATCACGAAATCCAGCTTTATCTTGATTATTTCTGTAGCCGACTTAAAGGTTGACCAAGCCGAAGCGAGAGCAAAGGCCGGACCTGACTTCGTCAAACCGGTGAAGGAAAAGGATATTCTCGGGACAAGCCGGAACATGTTGGGCCCAAAAGTATTAGACGCTGAAAACTTCCCCTTCATTGAAATCACTACCCGCAGATTATGGGGAAGCCCCCCTCTCATTTATGCTGAACTCGCCATCACCATCAAACAGGTTACAAAGCGTATTACCACTGAAATTCACCTGGCGCTAGAAAACGAGGTCGTTGTGGCGAGTGGTCAGCTAATACTTTCACAACGGGATTTTGGTATTGAACCCTACCAGATTCTCGGCGGCGCCATTGCTGTTGCGGATAGCCTTCCGGTGAATTATCAGTTTTACCTCCCCCTAAACCAAACCGATCATTGACGAGACCATGGCTAAATAAGATTCCTCCATTGCCAAACCTTGCCTCTTGTCAAAGAACTATAAAGTGCGATTCCTGACAGCTGATTCCCTGTTTCAATAACGATTTCGCCTCCTTCTTCATCTCACCGGTAGTTTTTCGATGGTCGGCTCGTTAGAATAAACAGCTTAATTCACCGGTAATTAACAACAGGGAGTCAATCTTGCGATATTTCACTACTCTTATGCTTAGTCTGATGTTGCTAACCTCATGCGCTTCTACCATTTCCGTGGATAGCGACACACTTTATCGCTACCAGATCGATGAAGAGGCGACAAACAAATCAAAGCTGAAAAAAATAGTGATCGCCAGCGTCAACTATGCACAGGAAAGTCCCTCTTACCTACGCTATGAAGAGTCGCGTGTTGATAACATCATCGCAGAATATTTACAAACGAACGGTTACGAAGTCATTACCGGGAATCAATTCGATACGGCTTGGGCCAATGCCATTGACCAGTATGGCGAATATTATGACCGCACTACGGCAACCTATCGACGCGATCGCTTCAATCAGATTTTGAGTGATAGCCTGGCTGAGCTCAAAGAGAAATATGATGTCGATGGAATTCTTTTTACCGACCTCATCGTGCGTAAGGTTAATTTTTCCTATAAACAGCCTCATTATGCCGCCTGGGATGGTGTCAAAAGAAAACCTCGATTGAAAGGAGGAAACGGCGTCCCTCGCGACTATAATTGGGCGAAAACTTTTCGTGCCTCCTCGCTCAGTCTGACCTTATTCCGCCACGACAAGAAGTTTTTATTCAACAGCATCGGCGGGATTGAAGTCATTGATAATTTGAACATGAAAACCGGAACGCCTAAAGCAACTCGTAACACTAACCTGTTTGGTGATGAAGACATGCTTCTCGAAGGCATTCAACTCGCTTTTCACCCCCTGATTCCTATGCCCAATTACCCGGGTAAGAAATAACACAGCATACGGCCGCCATGAGGTATCCAACCACTTTACTGGCCATTTTCTTTTGGATATCCCCCCCCACCCTTGCGGCGGCCGATCTTTGGCAGGTAGATTACGACAACAGCATTCTCGAATTTTCGGCGATACAAGAAGGCAGCCCTTTCCAAGGCGAATTCAAACTTTTCCGGGCGGAAATTGCCTTTGATCCCAACCACCTCAAAACCAGCTACTTTCGGGTATCGGTCAACACCAGCAGTGTTGATACGGGAGCCACGGATAGAGATGAGATACTTCGGTCAGATGCGTTCTTTCATATCGATCGTTGGCCTGAGGCAACCTTCACGACTTTGACCATTTCCCCACAACAGGAGGGTTTTTATCAAGCTCTCGCACAGCTTAGAATTCGCGACATTGAAAAGCAGGTACTCTTTCCATTCCAGGCAAAAATTATCCCACAGAAAAACCAGTTCAGACTGTTTGGCGAAGGTGAGCTAAGCATCAATCGCTTTGATTTCAATATGGCCCAGGATGACTGGGGCGATACCCGTCTGATTGGAGAGACGATTAAAATACGCGTCATGATCCAGGCTACTAAAGCATTCAATATGGAGGCAACCCCATGAATCATTGGTCTAAAAAAGCATTTGTCTACGAATGTGCTATGCGCGGTTTTCAGGGGAGTATGGCCAACCCCAGTCAACACTCCTCCATCGCCGCACTTGTCCGCGATGCCGAGCGACTCTGGGATGAATTACAGGAATGGGAAGCTCTGCAATTGGAAAAAGACATTCCACCCGAAAAGTAGCGCTACCCCATTGAACAGACACAGCCATAAAAAATTACTCTTACTTTTTCTCTTTACCAGCCTTAGCGGCTGCGAAACCCTGGGCTACTATCGACAGGCCATTAGCGGCCATTTATCACTTTTAAATCAGAGTAAAGCTGTTAGTCATTATCTCGCGTCTACCACAACGCCAGCCCCCCTGAAAGCCCAACTAAAAAAGGTCGTTGCGTTGCGTTCTTTTGCTGAAAAGGAATTGCTTCTACCGGTGAAAAAGCAATATAGTCGTTACGTTTCTCTTGATAGAAAATATGTGGTCTGGAACGTCTTTGCCGCGCCGGAATTTTCTTTGGAACCAAAAATCTGGTGTTATCCCATTGCTGGCTGTGCCAGTTACCGTGGCTATTTTGCCGAGAAGAACGCACAAAAATTTGCTCAGAAATTAGCCACACAGGGCTTCGACGTCTACGTCGCAGGCATTGACGCTTATTCGACTTTAGGCTGGTTTAAAGATCCCATTCTCAGCAGTTTTATTGACCGATCCGATGTTGACCTTGCCAATCTGATATTTCACGAACTCGCACATCAACGGCTCTATATCAAAAACGACACTGTTTTCAATGAAAGTTTTGCAACCGTTGTCGCGCAAGAAGGGGTAAAGCGGTGGCTGCAACAGGAAAACAACCCTTCAGCCTATCAATCATTTTTAGACGACCAAAAAAAGCAACAAGACTTTATTAACCTGGTGATTCGTTATCAACAAAAATTGGTGACTCTCTACCACTCGACCCTGAAGGATAGCGAAAAGCGAACTCAAAAAGCGGCTTTAATCACCCAACTTAAAAGTCAACATCAGGAATTAAAAATGAATTGGGGTGGTTATTCCGACTACGATCCATGGTTTCACCAAGCGATAAATAATGCTCAATTAAGCACCGTTTCCACTTATTTTGATTTGGTCCCGGAATTATCCGCGTTGCTTGTACAACAGAACAACAACCTCGCCAATTTCTATCAAGCCGCCAGGATACTTGCCAAAAAGCGCCATGAGTAATATCGTTCCATGGCTTCGTCCAGTATCGCTCCTTTCCCGATGAATCCTTATTCGCTTATTTTTCCGCCAATGGCAGGTGAATATTCCATTGCCCAGATGCGTCAAACCAAGCTATCTCTTCTCGACGTTCGAAAAAACCAACGACAGTGAAGGGCGTCAAATGCTAACAAAGTCCGGAGGCTGAAATCTTCTGATCAGTACCCGCAGTATCTGTCGCAACCGTGTCCAACGGCAAACGAATAATAAACTCTGTCCCTTGCCCTTCTATACTCTCCACATTAATGATGCCACCATGATTTTTAACAATCACTTTATGGGCAATACTCAATCCCTGTCCGGTACCTTTACCCACTTCTTTCGTGGTGAAAAAGGGATCAAATATCTTTTCTCTTATCGCATCAGGCATCCCTGCCCCGTTATCTGCTATCCGAATTTCCACCCAGCCACTGTCACATCCAGTGCTAACCTTTATCAGTCCTTTTTTCTCACCCTTTTTCGCATCACCGATAGCATGCGCCGCGTTCACGATGATATTCAATACGACTTGGTTTATTTCCCCTAGCTCACAATTAACCGGCGGTAAATTTTCCGCAAAATTCGTCTCAACCGACGCGACATACTTCCATTCATTGGCCGCGACAGTAATGGTGCTCTGGATCGCTTTATTCAAATCTGACAGTGCTTTTTCCTTCGATGGGTGCGAGAACTCCTTCATTGCCCGTACAATGTTCGCCACCCGGCCCACCCCTTCAAGACACTGGTCAACCGCTAGCGGAATTTCCTCTTGCAGATACACTACATCCGCTTCTTCTAACATTTGCTGAATTAGCTCTCTGGATATTTCACCCTCGGGTAGACTCTGCAACTTCCCAATCAACCCATTCAAATCATCATAGGCTTCCTTAAGAAATTTAGTGTTATCACCAATATATTGAGTCGGCGTATTAATTTCGTGGGCGATGCCTGCTGCCAATTGGCCAATAGACTCCAGTTTTTGTGCACTCTGAAGCTGCTGCTCTAATGCTACCCTCTCGGTAATATTGCGTTTCACTTCGATAAAATGGGTCACTTTTCCCTGTTCATTTTTGATGGGCGACACACTCGCGTCCTCTTCCAATATTTTCCCATCTTTGGAAACGGTCCGAACTCGCCCTGACCACATTTTACCCACGCGCATCATCGCTAATATTTCCTGTTGTATCGCTGGATCTCGCTTAAATCGATTCAGCACCATCGGTGTTTTTCCAATGACTTCTTCTTTTCTGTAGCCTGATTGCTGTTCAAACATGGAGTTTACGTATTCGATTTCCATTTTCTCATTCACAATCATAATGCTTTCCACGGCATGCTCCATGGCCGCTGTCAACAGGCTACGCTCATGCACTTCTCTCTCTAGGTCGGCCGTCCGCTGTTTAACCATCGCATCCAGGTTAGCGTTTAAGTGATTGAGTTTAGTGCTTTGTTCAAGCAATGACGCTTCAACCTGTGCCCGTTCATCAATCTCCTGATGCAATTGCCCAAACTGGCCATCAATCGTTTCCTGCAAATGCATGAACTCGCGGGACAGCGCCCCCACTTCATCCCTGCGGTTGGCATATTCATCAAAAATACTGAGAACGGTATTGGTTTTCCAGGACTTCGCCGCAACACCGAGTCTCTGAAGTGGCTTCGACACCTTCTGACGAATCACCAAGAACAACACAAAGAACTCTACCAATAATAGAATGGCGCCACCGATTAATATCAAGTGTGCAGAATGGAAGGCCTGCCGAGAAATCAGCTCGCTGGGATACTCCGTAATCATTAACCACCCCATATCCGCCATTGGCGTAGCCACTAAATAGCGATCATAGGTTTCATCCTCCACCACGACTGGCTGTTTTCTCCACTCTTTTCCAGAAGCAGGTGGCACATTGGATAGTCTATTGCTCACCAATTGAAAAATTGTTTTTAAATTATCATCTCCCAGCCGACCGATACGCACGCCTTTTTTGTTGGTGGTGATTAGGTCCATGTAATCCGGATGGGCGATGAGTTGGCCATTCGTAGTGATTAGCATGTTTTTAGCGTTATCAGGATGATCATTGATAGTACGTGCCATCAAATCATCCAGAAAAATGTCATGCCCTAAGATACCCAGGAACTCATCCTGCAAAT
Organism: Pseudomonadales bacterium; assembly: GCA_021736745.1. Taxonomy (GTDB): domain Bacteria; phylum Pseudomonadota; class Gammaproteobacteria; order Pseudomonadales; family IMCC2047; genus JAJFKB01. The sequence goes on along the minus strand of JAIPFG010000001.1, from coordinate 25,631 downwards.
ACACCGGGGCAATACTACTCACCATCCACTTATGAAGACCGGATATGGAGAGATAAGCTGAAGTCCATTTGGGCTGTCGACCCGGGTTTCTTTCCGGTGTGCCCACCAAATAAAACTCTTTATCCAGGTGGGTAAAATCCGTCTTCACCTCGGGAAGAACTTCTCCACTCCAGAAAATAGAGCCAAAATCCTCCTTGCCTACAAAATAAATATTGGGAAAGCGATGATGCCAGGCGGGGCCATATTTACTTAGGACAATATCGTTGGCCAGAATAAGACGTTTCATCAACGGAGAGATTTTTGCCTGGTTCGCAATGACTATCTGGGGAGATCTTCGCGTATCAAAGTTCTGCGGCCGGCTTCGGTAAACGCCATTATCTTTTAATACCGCCAACCGCCCGAATGCTTCTTCCGCTTGGCTGGAACTAGTCGCCATCAGTTGTTGAACCAGGTCCTCAGAAGCAACCTTCAAGTTATCTTCCGCCAATTTAAAAATATCTAATTCACGTGCCACCCGCTCCTTCGAGAACAGGGCTAATTTGTCTAGTTCTCGCTGCTTAACCGAGGCATAGAAAAGAACGTAAGCTATGATGGTAGTAATGAGAATAACCAAGGTAATAGGGAACACCAGGCTTCGTAAGGTATTCGCCGCCAGCGAATCGCGAACTTTCACTCCATGTGCCTTGGAACGCTGATTGCTGTCAGGTCCGCTGACATCGGTAATATTACCCATTTAATTCCAATCTCAATTTATTATTATCCGAAATGGTCAGATCATTAAAAAACGCTTTGCTTCAGTATAGTGGCCAATTGAATAATTGGCCGGGTATTTTGCTAAAAACCCTGCCGGCGCTTAACGGGGGGGAATATTAGGCTCACCGTAATTACCGCAATCATAAGATTGATTAACGCAGTGATCATAAAATACTTCTTTACCTCTTCATTCGACATCGCGTTTTCTTCAGAGTACATTAGGCTACAGGGATTTGGTTTCGACATGACAGAACAGGTGTTCAGTTCGGAGGAAGCTAAAATGACTACAAATAACGGAGTTACCCGTCGTAAAATTCTAACAGTAATAACCCTCGTATTCTTCACATCAGCCTGCCTATTTGTACAAGCCGCAGAGCTTGAAGAAATTATCGTCACAGCACAGAAACGGGCAGAAAGTTTACAAGATGTCCCTCTATCCGTTACAACTCTGGCGGGTGAAAAGATGCAACAGACCGGCATCAACAGAATTGAAGACCTGCAACAGTTTATCCCCAATCTACAAATGACAGAAACCGGCATCAGCACGCAGGTTTATATCCGTGGTATCGGCACCGGTAATAGTCAGGGCTTTGAACAATCCGTCGGTCAGTATATCGATGGTGTCTATTATGGTCGCCAACAGTTGATCAGGGCTCCATTTTTAGACCTGGAACGAATAGAGATTCTGCGCGGTCCTCAAAGCATTTTATTTGGCAAAAACAGTATCGCCGGCGCCCTTAACATGACTTCCGCGAAACCCACGGAAGAACGTTCAGGTTATATCCAACTCAACTATGAACCGGAGTACGGTACGTATGAAGGGCTATTTGCCATCTCTAGCCCTCTCACAGAGAAGTTAAGGGGCCGGCTGTCTCTACGCAGCTATGATACTGACGGTTATGTTGATAACACCTTTTTACACTCGGACGAACCTGAACACGATGACCTTGCCATACGTGGAATTTTGCAATGGGACGCCAATGACGATTTGGATTTAACATTAAAAATAGAGCGTGACACTTTCGATACTACAGGCCGCCAAATAGAAATCGTCAGGGATGATCCAGCACTGCCTGGCTCACCCGTTCCTGGCGCCAATTACAGCACCATTCTCGGTTTATTGGGACACCCAAAAGCCATTACCGAATCAGCATTGGATTTTGAGCGGCAGGCAGGCGGCTTTGGTGAAAAAGAATTTAGTGATAATGAGCTTGAAAACCTGACGCTAACCATTAACTACCAAGTGGGCAAAAATACTTTCACCAGTGTAACGGGTTTTGTGCGTTACGAGTTTTTGGAGTTGTGTGACTGTGACTATGTTGCTGCCCCTCTCTTCAGCGTTGTCTTGGATGAGGAATACGATCAGTTCAGCCAGGAGCTTCGCCTAACCTCACCGGGCGGAGAAAAAATTGACTGGGTGATCGGTGTCTTTTATCAAACCAGCGATCTCGATTTTGACGATCAAATACTGATACCTCCTAACAGTGTTCTGGGTTTGGTCAGCGGAGGTCTATTGGCACCAATCCGAGGGACCGAAGTTGCCCGCAATTTCAGTTCCGATGCTGACCTTTGGGCAGTTTTTGGCCAGGCTACCTGGAATCTTCAGAACAATCTACGAATCACCCTTGGGGCACGCTTTACCAGCGAAGAAAAGGATGGTTCACGACAAGTGAATATCATCAATAGTGCCACAGGGAATCCGGCTAACCCGCTCCTGGGGGCTCCCACACTGTATGAATTGGTATTCAAAATTATCAACGAGCAACGCAGCGGACATAATGTATCTAACGATAGAGATGAATCATCCTTTACGCCGTTGATCAATCTGCAATGGGATGTGAATGAACAGATAATGGCCTACGTCTCTTACACGACTGGTTTTAAATCCGGAGGTTATGATCCGCGGGCGAACAACCCGGCATCCTTTGAGTTTGAAGAGGAAGAAGCCAGCGCCTTTGAACTCGGTATGAAAACCACTTTTTGGAATGGTGCGGCGGAGTTTAATATTGCGTTATACCATACCGATTATGAGGATCTGCAGATCAGCCAATTTGACGGGGCGTTCGGCTTTAACGTCAATAATGCGGCAGAGGTAACCATTGAAGGGATTGAAATTGATGGACGTGTTGCCTTTAACGACAGCTTTCATCTTCGCTATTCCATTGGTTTCCTGGATCATGAATTCGACAACTACACCGGTGGCAATTGCTATAACCGACAAACGCCTGATGGTGATGTTGGCCCCGCTGGCAATCAGCTCTGTAATTACTCCGGTAAATCTGGCCAATATACGCCTGAAATCACTGGCAGCCTTTCCTTCAATTATCATCAACCCATTACCGACTTTTTGACTCTCTCAGCAGCGCTCGACCTTAACTATACCGATGACCAGAACGTGCATGGCAGTCTGGACCCCTTATTTGAAATCGATTCCTATACGCAAGTGAACCTACGGGTAGCTCTGGAAGCGGATAACTGGGAAGTGGCGGTTTTGGGCCGTAATTTGTCTGATGAAGAAATTCTGACCTATGCCGATAACGTACCACTTTCAGCAGGCACCTTTAAAACCAATACTTTCTACGGATTTACACTGCCTCCACGCACGGTGACTTTCCAGGCGGCTTATCGATTCTAGTCAGCTTTCATTTAAAAAATATCATAAGGGGAACAGGGCTTTGATGGGAAATATGATGACCATGCCGTTGACGATCACATCGATTATGCGGCATGCCCAGCAGGTATTTGGTCATGTTGACCTGGTTTCGGTCAACTTGGATTTATCACGGCATCGATATAATTACAGTGTCTGTTTCCAACGAGCAGCACAACTTGCCGGGGCGCTCAGCCAAGCGGGAATGAAACAGGGTGATTGCGTCGCGACGTTGGCCTGGAACGATCACTATCACCTGGAAGCTTATTATGCGATCAGTTGCTCTGGTGCGATTTGCCACACCATTAACCCACGGCTGCATCCCGAGCAAATCAAGTGCATTATTCGTAGCGCCAATGATCGTTTTTTGCTGATTAGTGCTGACCTTTATGCCACCTTGGGGCGCGAGCTAGGCAAATCGATACCATTTGAAAAAATCATCGTTTATCAGTCCGACAATACCGTAGACGGGGATAATTCCGTTGATTACGACAGTTTTATTCAGGGACAAGATATCCACTTTCCCTGGCCCAACCTGGATGAAAACCAAGCATCCGGGCTTTGCTACACCTCTGGCACTACCGGCAACCCCAAGGGAGCACTCTACAGTCATCGTTCGACTGTGTTACATAGCTACGGCATGGCCTTACCGGATTCTCTCAATATGTCACTCTCGACAAAGGTCATGCCAGTGGTACCCATGTTCCACGTCAATGCCTGGGGCATTCCCTATTCCGCACCTATGGTGGGAAGCCCGCTGGTGTTACCCGGCCGCTATATGGGTGACGGTAAAGTCCTCGCTGCGCTCATTGAGGAAGAAGAGGTCACCTCAGCCGCCGGCGTCCCGACCGCTTGGGTCAATCTGCTCGACCAAATGAAAAACCAAGAGGACGGCATCAAAAAATTACGTTCGCTCAAAATGGTGGCTATCGGTGGCGCGTCAGCACCCGCGACTTTGGTTGAGAAAATCGAGGCGCTTGGGCCAAGGGTCAGAACGGCCTGGGGCATGACCGAAACGTCACCTTTAGGTTGCGTTAATGCTCTGGCTCATTCAGATACCAATCAAGTGAGCATAAACGACAGGCTCAAGGCTGGACGTCCGGTATATGGTATTGAATTTCGTATCGTCAATGATCGTGAAGAAGAGCTTCCCTGGAATGGCGAAGCCAGCGGGCACCTTGAGGTCAGAGGTAACTGGGTCTGTCGTCAATATTATCACCAGGAGGCGGATAATTGGGATCATCATGGCTGGTTCAATACCGGTGATATTGCGAAAATTGATACAGAAAGTCGAATTATCATTACTGACCGCAGTAAGGATTTAATTAAATCCGGCGGCGAATGGATCAGCTCTATTGATTTGGAAAATATTGCTGCCTCTCATCCGGATGTCCGAGAAGCTGCCGTCATCGCTATGCCCGATCCGAAATGGGATGAGCGGCCACTACTCGTGGTGACACCAAATACCGATAAAGACATCAACCCGGCTGAATTATTGGAATTTTATCAGGGAAAAGTCGCTAACTGGTGGATTCCTGACCGTGTGGTCCAGATTACGGATCTCCCGCACACAGCCACAGGAAAAGTGGACAAAAAGGTGCTTCGCGCGCAATTTGAAGAAACCTAGTAAACCGGCCATTACACCACTCAATCGCTTCGTCTAACCAGACAATATACGACAACCCACTATCATGAATAACATTTTCTTTAACAAGGAGAGACCTTTGCATAATGTGACGAGCGACGGCAAGACAAGGCAAAAACCGGCGAAAAAGCGGAGTTTATGCTTATAAATGAGCATTTTGAGCCGGTTTTTAACGCCGTATTGCCTAGCGCAGTAATTATGCAAAGGTCTCAAGGAGTAATAGATGAAAAGAATCGTGATATGTGCCGATGGCACCTGGAATTCACCCGAACAGGGAAACGCAACCAATGTGTTACGTGTTGCAAGAGCGATACGCCCGCGAGCCGACAAGATCGAGCAAATAAGCTTTTATGATTGGGGCGTGGGTACAGATCGTAAGAAAATTGCGGGCGGTATTACTGGCGCTGGCATCGATAAAAATATTATGGATTGTTATCGCTTTATTGTTCACAACTACGACCCTGGTGATCAACTTTTCTTTTTTGGCTTTAGCCGCGGTGCTTACACAGCCCGATCGCTGGCAGGTTTTATTCGCAATTGTGGATTACTTAAGCGTGAACATGCCGATAGGATACCCGAGGCTTTTATACTCTACCGCAAACGCACTCAATCCAGCAGTCCCAGTCAAAAAGCCGCCATCCAATTCCGTCAAGCTTACGCTGTGGCGGACATTACTCCGATAGCGTTCGTCGGCGTTTGGGACACCGTTGGAGCATTGGGTATTCCCGTACCTTTTTGGGGGACACTGGGGGAACGCGAATTTCTTTTCCATGACACCGAACCCAGCAAAATTATTCAACATGCACGCCATGCCGTTTCAATTGATGAAAACCGGGAGGATTTTGAGCCCTCACTCTGGAGTACTAAGCCAGGCCTTGATATTCAACAGGTCTGGTTTGCGGGCGTTCATTCAGATATCGGTGGCGGCTATAGTGAATCCGGACTCAGTGATTGCGCCAGCGACTGGATCATCAAAGAAGCATCCAAATTCGGCCTTGAATTCGAACCACATCTACTCAACAGGATCAAGCCCAACCCCCTGGACAAAGCACACAACGAGCGCAAAGGTCTTTATTTGGCTCGCAGGCAAATTGTGCGCGTCATTAACGGGCCGCTGCATTTAAGCGTCAAGCAACGCTGGGATAAAAACGCACATGATTACCAGGATAAATGTAAAGCACTGAACAGGTTGCTCACATCGGTTAATCACGATTGGTCAAAAATTGTACTGGCCGATTAACGAGTTTCTCTATTACTATCACCAGAAACAGCAGGAGAATGTTTATGCCTTTTGATAGAGTCGTAGGATTATGCGTTACGAATGACGAAATGTATCAGAACTATCGTACATCGATGAAACCCATTTTGGCTCAATATGGCGGTAAATTCACTTACGATTTCAGGGTATCCGAGGTACTTGCTTCACCAACCCATCAGGATATCAATCGCGTATTTATTCTAACCTTTCCCAACCGGGCCAACATGGAACAATTTTTTAGCAATGAAGAATATCTGCAAGTTAAACATCAATATTTTGAACCTTCCGTTGCTAGCACCACGATTATGGCAACCTACGAACGTTAATGATTTTATTTGTTGATCCGGTAGAGATCTTTTGAAGCACGCCTTATCATTTCACAGGTTATTGCGGCAGATGATCCGAAGACTATTGTTTAAATAAAAAGCAATTGAGGCGATTTGACCGCATGTTAATGGCAAGTAAACACCTAGTCTCCATGGTCGGGATGATAAAGCTTTTATTCCTCCTGCTGATCTTTATTATCGATCTCCTGCTGCCCTCCGGCATTGCCGCCGGCATACCTTACGCCTTTGTTGTCATGTTCAGCCTCAAATCAGAAAATTATGTAACCACCTGTATCATTGCGATCACCAGCATCCTGCTGACCCTTCTGGGTTACTATCTATCACCCCCCGTAGCGGGTTTTATGGAGATAGCCATCATCAATAGAGCTCTGGCTATTTTTCTGATTACAGGCACCGCCATCATGGTAATGAAGTATCAGGGTGATCAAGTAAAAATTGCACAATTAGGCAGACTGTCAACAACCGACGCCTTAACCCAGACAAAAAACAGACGAGCCTTTGAGCATATTATGGCCCGAGAGACTGACCGTGCGCTGCGCTATCACCGAGACCTGTCGCTGGCACTGATCGATATTGACCACTTTAAGAAGATTAACGACACTTACGGCCACGATGCTGGCGATGAGTTACTCACTGCAGTATCAAAGCGAATATCCAGCATCACACGCTCTTCCGACGAGATATTTCGCCTGGGTGGAGATGAGTTTGCCTTTCTTATGATAGAAACCAATTTAACCCAAGCTCAGAAAATCTGTGAAAAGATACGCAACGCCTTCGTAAACCAGGCTATTGGTAAACATTCTCACCGTTTAACGATCAGTATTGGTATTGCGGCTATCCAACCAAATGATCATCAAGCCACACTCTATAAGCGTGCAGACAAAGCTTTATATCACTCAAAAAACACCGGAAGAAACCGAGTGTCCGTTTTGCCTTGACTCAGTGACCTACATCGTTTCTAGTAGTCACTACCAATTACCCTAGGCTAAACCCTAACATGTCTCTATACCCCTTGGTGCATCAATTCGTTCTAAATGCTTTTCGCACACAGCCTGCGATGATCAAGCATCTGGAAAGAACCGAATACTGGGCGCGAACACTCAGACCCCATATTGATGAAGCACTACGCTGTGCGGCGGTTGCCCATGACATCGAAAGATCTGAGCCAAACTCCGAAACAAACCGGCCCTTCAGGCAGAGCCCCTTTCAGAACAAGGACGCATTGGTTTATCATCAACGTAGAGGCGCCGAAATGATCGGGGCTTTTCTACACCAACAGGGTATTCAGGCCAAACTCATTCAACGAATTAAATCGCTGATTGAAACACATGAAGTTGGCGGCGATAGCGATCAAGATTTTATTAAGGATGTGGATAGCTTAAGCTTTTTAGAAAATAATCTAGCCTATTTTATGGAAAATCTGATGGCAACTCATGGCGTTAAGGATGTCATTGCCAAATTTGACTGGATGTATGAAAGAATCACTGACCCGACAATCCGGCAGTTGGCACACCCACATTATCTCGAAGCGGTTGCTAAGCTGAAAACTAATCAACATTCAAACAACCCTTAGCCTAACTGACAGGTAAATAATTGATGAAACCTCTGCTCTTTCTGCTCGCTTACTTTGTTTCTTTCACCGTCACTGCCGAAAATCTAGCCGACCATTCCCAACCCAATTCTCATCAAATTCAATTGCCTGACGATATTCGCCTCTTAGTTCGACAGGAAATGAATGAATTAAAAAAGGGGATGGAATCTTTAGTCTTTCTGGTCGTGTCGGCGCAATGGCTCGACATTGAAAAACTAGCGGCCAGCATCGAAAATACCTTCATCATGAAAAAGGCTCTCAGCAAAGAACAAATGCAACAACTGCATTCATCCCTCCCGGCCGCTTTTAAGCAGTACGATAAAACTTTTCATGGCTATGCGGGAAAGTTATCTGCCGCCGCAAAAGCACATGACCTTGAGTTGGTTCAATATTATCGCTACAAAATGAATGAAGCCTGCACCGGTTGTCATTCAAAATTCGCAACCCACCGATTTACCGGTTTTAATCAACCCCCACAATAAAACAGTCATATGGTGGCGAATACCGACATGAATGCAGGGATGAAGCTAAGTCTCTGGCTTAGGTGTCAACATTGTCACCTTATTACTTATCACCCGGAGCGTTTTGGCAACGGCCCTGATAATATCCAACAAAACTGTTCCGTTTGCGATGCTGACCCCACCCAAAAGGTAATGTATTTTGAGCACTCGCTTTCGGTCACCCTTCAGTTTATTCAGCGGGCTTATGAGTCAAAACAAAACCTCGTCAGCATTGATACTTTTTCGGCCCAAGCAACGGACAAGTACCCCGTTTCCATTGTTATCTTTTTTGCTATCCTGCAGGACCTGTTACTCGACCGTCTTCTGCGCGACTTAGCCGAGGCGAGGGGAATTCCCAAGGTCAATCAGTTACTGGCTGAACATCCGCTCTACGCACAAAAGAAAAAAAGCCTTTTCCCTCGTTGTGCCGGTATAGACTGGGATATTGCCCTGAGCAAAATACAACCCAACGCTAAATATGACTTCTTCCGGCTTGACCAAACGCTTCAGCAATTGACATCACTTCGGCAGCGTTTTATTTATCTGGGATTTGGCTGGCACCTTAGCCACAAGGAAGCCACTGATTGTATCAATTCAGTAGAACCACTGATTAACTTACATGTATTATTGCATAATCGTTACGTTCATCCCTGCTACCTAAAGACAACGCGCAGGAACTGCCAGCAGAATAAATGAGGAGTAAAGAGGAAAAATGCCAATGACAAAAACCCGTTTATTCAAACAATGGCAAAAAGTTAGCTTTCTCCTCTTTGCTCTATTGATGATCCACTTAATTCCAGCTCATTATTCAGTCGCCCAACCGGTCGCATCAGATACAACTCAATTACACACCGAGGCGATGATCATCGTACAAAAGTTTAGCGGTGCACTAAAACCACAGTTAAAGAAGGCGTTACAAACAGGGGGGCCATTGCAAGCTATAGAAATTTGCGCTACCAGAGCACCGAATATTGCCCGCACCCTAAGCCATGAAACCGGTTGGGAAGTAAAAAGGGTGAGTCTGAAACCCCGTCATCAAGAGGCTCAGCCTGATACTTGGGAAACCAAAGTGTTGCAGACCTTTAATCAACGTCAACAGACGGGAGAGGTAGCTGCCGAAATAAATTTTTCAGAACTGGTCAATGGTCGCTATCGATTTATGCAAGCTCAGGGGGTGGAACCCCTTTGTCTAACCTGCCATGGACAGCAGTTGGCCAAAGAGGTAGAAAAGACCCTCAAAGAGTATTACCCCAATGATCAAGCCACGGGTTACTCCCTCGGGCAAATAAGGGGCGCTTTTAGCCTGACAAAACAGTTATGATAATGCCGACACCATCAATAACATCCGTCATGGGTGAGCTATTCAAACCGAACCAATTTTCTCTTAATCACCGATATTCGCCGGACTATTAACCTTATGCAAAGCACTGACAACTGGCTGGTACATGACCATTCGATGTACGAAGAATTACTCTCCCAATGTCAGGACGCCGTCGACATGGAGGACTGGGGGACCGCAGAAGCAGCATTTGAGGAATTAATTTGGCATATGAAAGGACACATGGCGATGGAGGAGGAAGTACTTTACCCTGCCTATGACGCCAGAATTCCTATTCCCAATGGCCCCACCAATGCACTGAAGGATGAGCACGACAATATTGTCCGGCAAGTAACGGACATGACTCATGTGTTAAAGAGCCGGGATTCAGAGCATGCGGGTGAGTGCCTTTCGCACTTAGAAAACTTGATGATGAAGCATCACGAAAAAGAGGAAGACATTTTCTTGCCTATGGCGAGCCTCTTATTGGAACAGGATAGGGCTGAGCTACTCAAACAACTTAACGCTTTCGACTCATCTAAGCCAAAAAGAAAGTGGCCTGTCTGAGCATCGCTATCCTTTATTACGAGGCCTTAATTTTATGTCCAGCAATCTGTGTAAAATACCGGTCGGTATTAGCAGCTGTCTGCTGGGCGAACAGGTACGTTTTGACGGTGGCCATAAAAACAATAGTTATATCGTACAAACTCTTGGGCAGTATTTTGATTTCAGACCCTTTTGTCCCGAGGTCTCGATCGGACTCGGGATACCACGAGAGCCTATCCGCTTAGTTGAACAGTCCGGTAAAATAAGATGTATCGGCACAAAAGATACAACACTGGACGTTACCGCCAAACTGACTGAGTGTGCCGATGAACAGAGATCCTGGCAACACTCGCTCTGCGGTTATATCCTGAAGAAGGATTCACCGAGCTGTGGTATGGAAAGGGTAAAAGTCTACCGGAACGATCAACCGCAAAAGTCGGGTGTTGGACTGTATGCCCAACAAATGATGCGCAACTTTCCGCATTTACCGGTTGAAGAAGAAGGACGGCTCGGCGATCCGGTTCTGCGTGAAAACTTTATTCAACGGGTTTTTATCTTTCAGCGCTGGAAGCAACTGCTCTCCCAGGAGGCGGGCGTTTCAGCCATTACCGAATTTCATGCCCGCCACAAGCTGATCCTGATGAGCCACGACCAAAATCACTATCGTCGTTTGGGCCAGATGGTTTCCACTATCAGTCAATGGGAAATCAATGAATTCTGCCGCCGTTATTTAACTAGCCTAATGTCCATTTTAAAAATACCAGCGACCCGAAAAAACCATGTCAATGTGTTACAACACATCCAAGGCTATTTAAAGCGAGACTTAGATAAGGAGGATAAAAAGGAACTGAACGAGACCATCGAACAGTATCGAAAGGGCCTGTTGCCGTTAATCGTTCCGATCACTCTGTTCCGACATCATTTTCGCAAATGTCCGAATGAATATATTGAAAACTCCTATTATATGAACCCGCATCCTGCTGAATTGATGCTGCTTAATCCGCTATGAAAAAGATTATTGTGAGCGACCGAATGCAGCAGAACTATATTTATTACCTGACGGAGCCTACAGGTAAAAATTTCGATGCGGAATTTAAGCCACAACTCAGCCCGGAAGAAATGCTGGCGCTAGGTGTTTTCGGTGGAAAATACATGACCGATTGTACTGAAGAGTTCCCCTCCAGCTGGTTTAAACAGGCCAAATTGTCACCTCTAAAAAAAGACCCGTCACTTAATTATTTTGGCGTTGATGCCTCTTTACCACTACAGACTTGGATCATTAAGGGCTGGATTTACGAAGGAGACCCACGCGGTTGGTTTCAATGGTATTGCCGCTATTACCTGGGTCGACGCCTGGAAATAGAAGACCAGCGCCAAATTAAAAGATGGAGAGCCATGCGCCGCCATGAGGGCGCCATTCGAAAAAACTGCGAGCCTTTTGACCATCACTGCCGACGTAAACAGCGCCAGGCTTTATTACACTGGGCCTATGATTCAAGAAAAATTTAATCATCTGGCAATTAATGAAAATACCCCCTACTCTCTTAGTAGCGGTGTGACTGAGGGTCCCGCGCCAGCCACCGCCGCCAATTGACTTCCAACACGGCAAATCCTCCCGGGTAGTTTTGCTCAATAAAGTCAACCGTTGAAAATTGCCAGCAATAGTTTTCAGCCAATTGCTCCATCATCTCCTGCAATAAACGCTTACCGGTCTCTTCTGACATCAGAAAATAAACCAATGCCCAGGCTTGTGCATAATGATCCTCGAGATGACCGCCATACCACTGATCCGGTTTGAGCTGTACATAATCTCGTAATGACATAAGCTGACCACCCTTAAGCAAGCGTCTTAAGTGCGTCAGATGATAGGCCACTGGCTCTATCAGTCGAAGCTGCCCGGTGATTTCCATGTGTTCAAAATATTCCGCTAAACCTTCATTAAACCAAACCGGAGAGTAGCCATATAAACCGGCGATAATCACGTGTGTCGCTTCGTGGCGCACCACCGCCAACATCCGCTGTTCATTGGGGGCCTGAAATACTACCGCTTCATTTTTATTGCTGGTATAAAATCCTGAATTGGTGGCAATTCGCGGAGCAACCTCAGCCCGGTAAGCCTGGAAAGCCGCCTGGCTTCCGATAATTTTGATATTGAGCATAACCTGTCGTAAATGATCCAACGCCATGTCGCGCGATAAGATACCGTAGATTTGGCGTACATCGGCGCTGACCTTATCTCGGGTAAAGGCAGGCAGAGAGGTTGTTTGCTCGATGATCTTCAACTTAAAATAGCGTTTGCCGTTAGAAAAATAGACGGATGGCTGCTGTGAACCCGTCAATTCGCCTGGGGCGGCATCACTGAAATGCACTTGCCCTTGGCTATCGACCCAACGATAGACTTTACCGCTCTCCTTTTCAATTGGCAGAGTATCAGTTTTTCCGCAATTGGCGATCGGCTGAAAACCTTCGGTGCTTTGACTGTAATTAACTGTCTGCTTTTTCGTTGTTGCCAGCCCGATTTTTTTTCGAACGCTTTTAACTGAATCAGACAATGGCAGGTCCAGCCGTTCCTGAACCCAGGCCAGATAGCTGACACGTTCCAGCGGAGTTGAGTAATAGAGTTTTACCGATAAGGGAAGTATGACAAGGAAAACAAGCAACAGAATAATTCTAATCAGCCGGAACAAGTTCACTCCTTGACGTTTATTTCCAGAAAGGGCACGCGTTGTAAACTCATTCTAGAAGATCTCTTCTATTTTTCCTCTTAACTGTTAAAGAAAAATACCGTACAGATTTAACCAAGTTTTCGCTTCGCGATAATGCGGTGCATGTTGCTCGACTTCACGCCAGAAGGCGGGGCTATGATTCATCACACGTGTATGCGCCAATTCATGTAAGATCACATAATCACTTACCGACCGGGGTGCCTTCACAAGTTTCCAGTTTAACGAGATATTTTTCTGCGAACTACAGGACCCCCACCGAGTTCGCTGTGCACGAATAAACAACCGATTAAAATGGTAGCCATTGACATTGGCAAGTTCAGCTATTCGCTGCGCCAGATATCTCTTTGCAATGGGCCTGTACCATTTTTCCTGTGCTTCCCTTTGCCCCAGGTCAAAGCGACTGATAATACGCTGTCGCTCATGGTCTACGATTTCATTTTCCTGTTCCACCTGTTGCAGGTCATAACCTTGCCCAAAGAGCAGTAACTGATCTTCCTGAATACCCAGCGCTTCATGTGGTGCGCGTTGACAGATCGAGCGTTTATCGGCTATCCATTGCAATCGGTGTTGATAAAACTGATGAATATCCTTTTCACGGTAATGTTGTGGAACAACCATCTGCACATCACCATTCGCATAGACCTTGAGCCTTGCCCACTTTACTTTCCTGCGGCTGATTGTCAGATAGCCCGGATACTCGATACCGACTGGATCTGTTTTAAATAAATGTTTAAACAATGTCTCACTGTCCACTTGAGAAGGTCAGGAATCATGACACAGAAGATGCAGTGATGCCAAATTGAGGGTTATCATAGAAGGGCTATTAATTGGCATGACAATGGGCCGTAACGAATGACACAAACATTGGTTAAAATTCGAGCTTTGCACTACCGGGTTAAAGAGGGTGATCAAACTCGTTTAATCCTCGATGGCGTTAATCTCGAAGTACAAGCCGGGGAATCAGTTGCTCTTCTGGGGCGCAGCGGTTCAGGAAAATCGACCCTGCTCAACCTCATCAGCGGCATCGACAAACCCAACGATGGTAGCATCCTGATCGATAACCAGGAGATAACCCGCTTGGGCGAGCCTGCACTCACCCTGTTTCGACGCCAGCATATCGGCGTTATCTACCAATTTTTCCATTTGGTCCCAACCTTGACTGTGTCGGAAAATATTGCCCTTGCATTGGAATTAAACCACTGGGCGCCACGGGATATCAAAACGAGAGTCGATTCCCTGCTGGATCAGGTGGGTTTATCTCTTCTCGCCAAACGATTTCCCGATCAACTCTCAGGAGGAGAGCAGCAGCGTGTTGCCATTGCCCGTGCACTGGCCCACCAACCCTCGCTGGTACTGGCGGACGAACCAACAGGCAATCTCGATGCGCAAATCGGGCGCGAAGTGATTGCATTACTCAACCGACTGGTGACCCATGAGGGTGTTACCCTGATTCTGGTAACCCATAGTCAGGCGGTTGCTCAGGGTGCCAATCGGATCCTGACCCTCGAACAGGGCCAACTGGCCGAACGGGCAGGCGATTTCGCATGGTAATGTCTCTGCTGGCACGTACCAGCATTCGCTACTTAAACCGTCACCCCTGGCAAAGTTGGTTAACGATCGTCGGCATCGCCCTTGGCGTGTCGGTCGTTGTGGCCGTAGACTTGGCCAACCTCAGCGCCAAACGATCCTTCGATCTGTCTCTGCAAATGGTGACCGGCAATTCTACACATTATATTGTGGGTGGCACGCAGGGTGTTCCGGAATCCTTTTACACAGAATTGCGTACCCAACATGCTATTCGTCACATTGCCCCTATGGTTTCCGGGCAATTACTGATCAGTGGAAAAAGCTATACCCTGCTCGGCGTCGACCCCTTCGCCGAACAACAATTTCGCACCAGTGCCATTAACCTCTCGGCACAGGCAGGACGTGAACTACTGGTAATGCCCAATAGTATTGCCATAGCGCAACCCACGGCCGATATTTTGCAGGTCAGACCAGGCGACCAACTGATTGCCATGCAGGGCAACCACAACTATCGGTTACACATAACTCAACTGATTCCCGCCTCTCACCCCCTCTCCGCACAAGGTCTACTACTCGCCGATATTGCCGTCGCTCAGGAGTTATTAAACCGCATTGGCTTTCTTGACCGTATAAATCTGATCCTGAAAACTGATGACGAAGTAAGGCGGGTTAAAATGCTTCTGCCATCCTCGTTGGAGTTGGTTGAGACAGGTTCACGCCACCAGGCATTAACCCAAATGACTCAGGCATTTCATGCCAACCTCAGCGCCATGAGTTTACTGGCTTTGCTGGTTGGCGGTTTCCTTATCTATAACACGATGACTTTCATGGTATTACAGCGGCGAGCAACGCTGGGTACCTTGCGGGCTTTGGGGACTACGCGTCACCAACTTTTCCTCCTCGTATTAGCGGAAGCAGCTATGCTCGGATTAATTGGCGCTATTGTTGGTTTACTCTTGGGTATCCTGTTAGGCCAAGGCTTGGTACAGCTGGTTACGCGTACAATCAACGACCTTTATTACAGTTTGGAGGTAACACAGTTTATTATCCCGTCGGCGTCTTTGTTAAAGGGGTTGTTATTGGGGCTATTCGCCAGTCTGATTGCCGCCGCCCTCCCTGCTCTGGAAGCCGCTCGCTCACAACCCGTCAGTGTACAGCAACACTCCAGCTTGCCGTTACGTGTACAGCGCTATCTTCCTCTGCTGACCACTACTGGCCTGTTATTGGTGGCACTCGGGCTAGGCCTTGCCTATGGTACAAAATCCAGTCTGCTGATCGGTTTTATTGCTCTGGCTTTGCTTGTTCTGGGTTTCAGCCTGATTACACCGCAATGGGTAAAACAATTGGCACAGATTGCACAAAAACTGCTCGCCACGAACCGCAGCGGCCCCATCGCTCGAATCGCCATACGCAGCATTTCTGCCGGTTTAAGCCGTACCGGATTGGCTATTGCGGCGCTCACCATTGCCATCGCCACCACAATTGGCGTTGGCATCATGATCAACAGCTTTAGATATTCAGTCGCCGACTGGCTCGATCAATCACTTAACAGCGATATCTATATCAGCCTTCCCGGGCGCATGAGTCATCGTACCGATGCAGGAATACCCAAGGGACTCATTCAGGATGTTGAACATCAACCGGGGGTATCCTCAGTATGGCTAAACCGAATGACCAAAGTGGAGAGCCAGTGGGGGCCAATGCGCTTGATGGCAATTTCCAACAACGCAGCCAATACCCGTGGCTTTAATTTGAAGGGAAGTGATCCCGGGCCGGTACGTGCCGATTTCTTTTCTGGCAAGGGGGTACTGATTTCGGAACCCCTGGCTTTTCACCATGAACTGAGCATCAACGATCAACTGACTCTGCGCAATGAGCAGGGGAACATGTCATTTACTGTGTTGGGTATTTTTTACGACTATACTTCCAGCCATGGTCTGATTCTGATGCCGCTACCCCTTTATCAAAAACTCTGGCAAGACAATTCCATATCCGCTCTGGGTATCTACCGAGATCAGGGCGTAGACTCCCTCGCCTTAGTCGATCAAATTAAGCAATTGAGCCGTCGTCATAGCCTTAAACCTGAAAATGTAACATTACCCCAAGCCAAGTTACGAATAACCGATAATGCTGAAATCAAGAAATCATCGCTGGCTATTTTTGATCGCACCTTTACCATCACCCATGTTTTGCGCCTGTTATCCGTACTGGTTGCTTTCGTCGGCACACTCAGTGCCCTAATGGCGCTTCAGCTAGAACGCACCGCCGAGTTTGCTTTGTTACGTGCTACCGGTGCCACGCCGCAGGAGGTCAAACGCATTATCTATTTACAAACCGGCATGATGGGATTGTTTGCCGGGATATTAGCGATTCCACTGGGATATCTGATGTCGATGCTGCTGATCGATG
Source organism: Pseudomonadales bacterium (assembly GCA_021736745.1). GTDB lineage: Bacteria > Pseudomonadota > Gammaproteobacteria > Pseudomonadales > IMCC2047 > JAJFKB01. Next base: position 8,361 of record JAIPFG010000001.1, on the reverse strand, counting down.
TCATTAATCTCCGTTCATTTGGCTGGAGCATGGGGCATCACCTCTCGCTGAATATTTTGTTTGAAGGCGTTGCCTTGGCTGTATTCGCATCGTTATTGGCTGGCGTCTATCCCGCAAAACACGCTGCAAGCTTGGCGATCGCCCAATCGTTGCGGGAAGAATAAATGCCGTTACCAGCAACAGATCTCCGCCCTATTGGCTTACCCCGTTGTCTCATCGGGTTAGCCCTATACATTTTCAGCTTCCTACTGGCTGGTTGTCACCGATCACCGGATAATGATTCACTGCAACGAGCACTCCAGAATCAAGATATTCAGGGCTATCAGTCTGTGCTTACGCCCCGCTCCTTTACCTTCCCCCAGGATCATGCCACCCACGCCGGCTATAAAAACGAATGGTGGTATCTTACCGGTAACGTAATGGACGCTAACGGTAAGCGCTTCGGATATCAGGTCACTTTTTTTCGTATCGCCCTAACGCCCGAAGACAAACAGCGAGAATCACACTGGGCCGCTGATCACGTTTGGATGGCACACACGGCCATAACCGATATTGAGGCCGGGAAGCATTGGCATGAAGAACGATTTTCACGGGAAGCGGTTGGCCTGGCCGGGCATACGGTGAGTCCTCTGTCATTTTGGCTCGATGACTGGAGCATAATCGCTAGCGGTAATGATTTTCCCTGGAAAATCAACATCAACAGCGAGCACTTTTCCCTTGCATTAACTATCACCCCAGAAAAAAAAGTCGTTTTACAGGGTGAACAAGGTCTAAGCCGGAAAAGCCCAACACCAGGGAATGCTTCGTACTATTACTCCATTACCCGTCTCGCCAGCTCAGGGGAAATCATCATTGGAGGGAAACCCCACCAAGTGACCGGTTCAAGCTGGCTCGACCGCGAGTGGGGCACCAGTCTCCTGGATAAGGACCAACAAGGATGGGATTGGTTCTCTCTGCAATTCCATTCCGGCGAAGAAATGATGTTTTATCAACTTCGACAAAAAAACGGCAATCTTGACCCCAGCAGTTTGGGTAGCTGGGTTGATCCAGAGAGTCAAAAAACCACTCTTCATCCCCAAGATATCCAGCTCACGCCACTGTCATGGTGGCGGGCACCGAATGGTGCCAACTATCCTATTCGCTGGCGCATCAGGCTAAATACAGCTACGGCTGTTACTGCCAAAGAGTGGATCATCCAAGCCGCCATTCCCAACCAATGGCTGGATGTCAGTATTAAATATTGGGAAGGTGCGATCATCATCTTTGACGCAGAGGGGAAACAAGAACTGGGACGTGGTTATTTGGAAATGACCGGATATGAATAAAATATTACGCCATTAATAATCATTTTTGATGTTTTATAGAGAATAATAAACGTAAAACATCATTTTTGATACTTATAATAATTAGTTATTGCGCAACCAGTCATTAGTGATATATTAAATAAAATCCACTAAACAAAATGGCCTTTTTGATCTGCAATGACTATTTCAAAAGAGATGTCCGATAAGGCGGTCTTACTCGAGCTGGGGTCCAGAATCGCCCGTTATCGTTTGAATAAAAACATGACCCAGGAAGCTTTGGCCATGGAAGCAGGCGTGTCCGTACCCACGATCCAGCGCCTGGAAAAAGGTCGATCTACCCAGCTGTCCAACTTCATCCGCGTTCTGCGCGCACTCGATTTATTTGAACGGATCGACGGTCTGGCGCCGGCACCGGTCATTAGTCCCATTCAGCAGGCAAAAATGCGCGGGAAAGTCAGACAACGCGCCTCTTTGCCAAGTAAGGAAAAACAAGTAACGCCGTCCTGGTCCTGGGGGGATAAAGAATGACCATTGCCAGCGTCCAGCTTTGGGGACGAACCATTGGCGCCGTGAGTTGGGATAAGGAAAAAAACTACGGTTACTTTGAGTATGATCCCAGCTTTGTTAGCAGTGCTATCGAAATTGCCCCTATCACGATGCCACTGTCCGATCAGATATACGCTTTTCCGACGCTTCCTTTTCATACCTTCCACGGCCTGCCTGGTTTACTGGCGGATTCACTACCCGATCGTTTTGGCAATGCACTTATCGACACGTGGCTAGCAAGAGAGGGCCGCACACCAGAAAGCTTTAATCCGGTCGAACGACTCTGTTACACCGGGAAACGGGGCATGGGGGCCCTTGAATTTACCCCTAGTTTAGGACCCTCGCAGAAAGATTCCGAGCAAATTGAAGTGAACAAACTAGTAGAACTGGCAGGAGAAATTCTAACCCGTCGTCACACATTGGAGAGTTCCTTTGGCAGTCCGGCACGAGAAAAAGCACTACTGGATATTTTACGGGTCGGGACTTCTGCCGGTGGTGCCCGAGCGAAGGCTATTATCGCCTGGAACCCGGAAACCCATGAAGTTCGCTCTGGGCAGGTTAGCGCCGGGCAAGGTTTCTCCTATTGGCTTCTAAAATTCGATGGTGTCTCCGGGAATAAAGACAAAGAACTCGAAGACCCGAAGGGATATGGTCTTATTGAATTTGCCTATCACAAGATGGCACTACAAGCCGGTATCTCCATGACCGAATGCCAGTTATTACAGGAAAACGGACGTAGCCACTTTATGACCAAAAGATTTGACCGAACCGATGCTGGTCAGAAAATTCATATGCAATCTCTGTGTGCCATCGCCCATTACGATTTCAATCAGGCAGGAGCCTACTCCTATGAACAGGCCCAATATATCATTCGTCAACTGGGGCTACCCATGGCCAGTATCGAAGAACAATTTCGCCGCCTTTGCTTCAATATTCTGGGGCGCAACCAAGATGACCATGTCAAGAATATTGCCTTTCTGATGGATAAAACAGGCAATTGGTCTTTATCCCCCGCCTTTGATCTTACCTATAGCTATAATCCAACCGGCGCTTGGACCGGGCTTCATCAGATGTCACTCAACGGAAAAAGGGATAATTTTCATCTCGATGATTTTATCGCCTATGCAAAAAATGCCTCGATGCGACGCGGCCGGGCGCTGGAAATACTCGCCCAGGTACAACAAGCGATACGTGAGTGGCCCACATTTGCTGACGAGGCGGGGGTACCGGAACTAGTTAAGGAACATATCGCCAGAACACAGAGAACAACGATTATCAGTTAGTCGTACGTTTCAGAAACGTCTGCCAGAAATTATTTAAATTATCGCTTCTGCTCACGCCTGCGTTTAAAAAACAAGCTCATCCGTTCAGCACATTCAGAAGCCAATATACCGCCCTGCACCTCAACCTTATGATTCAGATGTCCAGCATCAAGCAACTTGAGATGACTGGTAATAACCCCCGATTTGGGTTCGCTAGCCCCATAAACCAATTGTTTAATGCGAGCGTGTACCATGGCACCAGCACACATAGCGCAGGGTTCGATCGTGACATAGAGGGTACAATCAACCAGCCGGTAGTTACCTTGATGCTTGGCGGCATCACGCAACGCCATAACCTCAGCATGTGCGGTGGGATCGTTGGCGGAAATCGGCTGATTAAAGCCGCGCCCAATGATTTGATTGTCCAAAACCACAACCGCACCGACAGGCACTTCATCTTGCTGCTCTGCCAGCTGCGCCAAATAAAGAGCTTCGAGCATCCATTTTTCATGGATGGAATTCAATATTTCCTGATTCATCATGATCGACAGTAGTCACCCAAAAACTGAGGAAGAGCGCTATCCGAAGATAACTCTCACTTGATTATTTATTAATTTTAAATAACTTAAACTGTTTCTTCATAGAGCATGCCATTACCAAAAATTTTTATAATTAATTTAAAATTTTAACATTCATGTTGAAATTTTACTTTTTCAAGTAGCGCATAATTCACACTCTTAAAAATTCAAATCCTTTCCTGGCAACATTTTGAAAGACTTCGGAAAGCTCAATAGAACATTTATCACTTAATTTTTAAATATTTTTTGTGAAATGCTAACCTCTGAGAATGTCTCAAATATTCTGAGAAATAGCCCGCAACCCTCTCTTTTCGCTACTCAGGTTCCGACAACTCCTTAATTTTTTGTAGAGGAAGGATAAATCCCTATTCGCTATAAACAACAGAATGTCTAATACTAGCTTTCAACTTCCTTTTCTTTTTTTACTTTGATTCAGCTAATATAGCGCATTAATTTTTTGTATTGGCATGAACGGGTTCGTTGGCATGACTATCGAGCAAACAGAACTCAACCAGACTTGCCCTGTCAATGGGATACAAGCGATGGGTTACGAGCTTCCGATATGCTTGATGTTTGATTGAGTGTGATGCTGATGCGGAGAAAATTTATGACTCCCTTCAACAAGATTATAGTCCTCTGTGACAATGCGCATCTCTTTGTCGTTGTTGGCTAGCACCCTCTCACACTTATACTTTCCAGACTTAGTACAATAAACTCGTCATCAACAATGGCAATACCTAGCCTAATTGTATTATGGTTGCTGAGTCCTATCGCTTTCTGGCAAACAAAAGAGTGCTTTGAGCATAATTACAGAGTGCTGCCTGAGCAAACTTGATAATTAGCGATAATTAGTTAAACAGCCCATCTATCCACCTGGGTATTAAGCCTGCGGTAACTACCCTAGCCTTGGTAAAGGTAGCGGGAATATCTTGGTTGGGAGCAAAATCAACACGCATAACCTGGGTACGCTCTTGCGGTCTAAAGGTCCGTTGAAACTCTAATGGCAATCGTGCAGATATGGGGAAAACTTGTGCTATTTTCCCTTTTAGCGTTTTCAGTCCGTATTTAACGCTGACAGTTTCACCGACTTCGGCAATATATACTGAGCCGGGAGTCACATAAGCTAGGACATAGGAATCTCCTGAAAGTAACTCGAGCAAGGGTTCTCCACTTTTTACGACACTGCCTTCATTGACATAAACTCTTGATACAGTAACATCCTTTGGTGCCACCACAATACCGTTTGCGTAAGCAGTATTTATCCTATTGATGCTATTTTGCAAACTGCTTTCGATCTCACGTAATGCCGTAGTCTCTTGTCCGATACTGCTTTGTTCGCCAAGCAGTTTTTCCCGGGTCATTCGGCTGTTGAATTCATCCTCTAAAAATTCTGATAATTTACGTGTATCAACAAGCCCCTTGGCAATCGCGCGCTCTTCAGTTTCGCGTAGTTTTGCTATTTTTCTAACCTGCTCGTCTGCGAGGGGCCGCATTTTATTCAGTTGGCTCTGTCGACTGTGTAGTTCCGCGATTCGGCTTCTTACTTCTGCGGTTTTGATAGACAGATCACCCAGCTGCTTCAGAATATCAATCGAATTGAGCTGTACCAGCATCTTTCCAGCTTTTGCCGGTTTACCTTCCTCTACGTTTAGCTTGTCAACAGCGGCAGTATAACTGACTGCTATGGTGCTAACATCACGCATGACCATGCCGTCAGCACGAAAAAAGATGTATTTACCGAAAAAGGTATCCAACAACCAGAGTAGCAGACAGGATGCCAGAATAAGATATACCCAACGACCAACGGTTCCCTTATTGCCTCTTGATTCAGATTGAAGTTTATCAACCCGCTGTTTTTTCCTTAGCCTTGTAATCAAAATCGCTCCAGAACATGTTTCACTTTGAGTGGGACAAAGGTATCTCTAAATGAGCGTCGGAATATCAACTCATCAATATAGGCGAAAAAGCGTATACCTCTGGCAACATAGCTTTCAAAAACAGTGCTCGCCAGCAAATAAACCCCCAGTTTCTCAGGTTCTCTCGATCGATAAATCAAACAGGCTGCAATAAAGCTAATAGCATCCTCTATCAGGTAAACAATGGATATGGTGGCGACAATATAGAGCGCTGCGCTACCCATTTGGTAAAACAACCAAAGCAGATAGCTGAAGAAGCTGATAGTTAATATCACCTGAAAAAACAGTATATTGCTCAGTGCGACAATGTCGGAAAACGAAAATCGGTACCAGCCTGGATGGTATGCAGAACGAAATTTCCTAAACTTATAGCGAATCACGCTTCTGTTCCAGCGCATGCGCTGCTTAATATAGCCTGTTGTAGTGGTGGGAACATTGGTCGCTGCCCAGGCGTCATGGGCAAAGTTAATACGCCAGCCGGATCGTCTAAGTTTATAGGTGACATTGCCATCGTCGCCGGGGCCAACATCCCAGCCACCAACGGCCAACAACGCCTGTTTACGGGATGCTCCAAAGGCACCGGAGACAATGGTCAGTATTCCCATCATCGCGGTAAAACGTCGGCCAAGAGAAATACTCATCAAGTATTCTAATGCCTGAAGCCGGGTAATCAGATTATAGAAACTATTCCTTGGATATAAATTGCCGGCGACCGCACCTACAGATGGGTCAACGAAGCGACTCGTCAATCGCTCAATAGCGTCGCGATCAAAAGAGGTGTCCATGTCGGCGCACACAATTATTTCATGCCGACAAAACTCCAGGCCGAGATTAAGCGCTGCAGCCTTGCCACCACGGATACCCGTGGAAAGGAAAACGTCAATGTATCCCTGTTGTTTTAACCGATTGGCAACATAAGCGGTATTATCCGAAGAGCCATCGTCGACCACGACAATCTGAATTTGACGATGTGTTTGCTCAACCAATGACAGAATGCTTCGCTCCAAGCCTTGAGCTTCGTTATGACCAACCAGCATCAGACTCACGGGCTTGTTCAGTGCTGGATATTGGCTTTTTCGTTCAAGGACCAGGGAGAAGATGATAGCAATTAAGCTGAAAAGGTAGCGCGGGGCATCAAAAATGATGAGATACCAGAACATAAAGAAAAACGTATCAATATCCATTTGGTTGATAATGTCGATGACATCAGCCAGCATTAGAGGATATCTCTCAATAATTCCGTTATGGTTTCTGTCTGATAGCGCTTAATGCTCAGGTCTAGCGGTAAGGAAATGTGGCGGGTTGTTTCCTCCTGCAGCCGTTGCATTACGATATCCAGGTTATCGAAACTTGTTTCTGGTAATAAGAGATAAATGCACTGCCCTTTGGCTGCGACCAGATCAGTGGAACGAACAATTTGGGAAACAACTTCGCCAAGCAACATAAAGGCACTCGCAAGGTTGGAAACGCCAAAATTGTTACGTAATTCATCAAAGTTGTTGATCTGTAATATCAAGGCGCTGAGAGGACGCGAGAAGCGCTCTGCGATTTTGGAAAGATAGGCGGCGGAGGAAGCAAACTCGGCTGTGGGACAAATCCCCACAGTCTGGCTTAACATACTTTGTAAAGAATTTTGCGGTAAAAAGCCTGCTTGCAGCGCTGCGGCTCCGCTGGGTGTCAGGTGGTAGTGATGCCATTCACGGACTGAAATGTTGGCTCCATCTTCATGTTTTGAGCAATCATTACACACAAAACCAATAGCCGGTTCGTCAGATATTTCGCCACAGGAGCCGCAACTGTGTACCGATGATGGTTTGTCATAATCAACACCATAATGCCGTAATTGCTTATGACATTTGGGACATTCGAGGTTTTGCGAATGGCGAAAAGCAGTTTCAACAGCCTGATATCCACAACGATAGTGATGAACCAGGCTGACTGCTTGTAAATTGCTGCTGCGACAAGAGATACACTCCTCGCGCACATGGAGGCGGGATGACCCGCATTGCCCACAAAAATGCAAACGATCAAAATACTGGCGTTCCAGCAGGCCATAATGTGCCAATTCTTCCAGTAAGCGTCGTTGCTCGGTGATACCCGAAATTAAGGGATAATCTACTAAGCAGGCTATATTGGCTGAACGCAGAGTCGAAATCATTTTGCCACGAGTATGCGCGATACCAAGAATGGCGAGACTCGGATAATCAGCACTCTCTCGAATGTTAAGTTGATCCACTGCTTGTAGTAGAGGCGCTAATTCTTCGGACGCTTTCGTTATCTCGGCCAGGGAGGGATTGCTGGCGTGATAATCAGCTCGGTCCCAGCTGATGCCAGTTAAATTGATAATTGGCGTTAATAGTCGTCTTGCATTGAATAACTGTTGGGATACAAGATTAAAATCCGTACTGGGAAGCAGGCATGCTATATCAAAAGCATCCTTCGGATCGGAAGTGTGATTTAGTTCAGCTAGAAAGCTCCATTTTACTAATTCATCCCCAGCAACGAAATAACGTGTCATATTTTTGATTTTATAATGTCTTTTTAAAGGCGGTAGATTAACGGATAATTATAATAATTCAACAAGTTATCGTACCGATTTGATAAAAATGCCCTCTTGAGAAGCAAGAACTCCTTTGACCCAGATTTCAATTTACTCTGCATTATCCCTTCCCAACAGGCCCTGGCGCTCCAGAAAGCGGCCGACACGGTGGGCGATGAACTGAATGGCCAACATTCGCTGACGAAGCAGGGGTAC